>JANZYY010000009.1 GCA_026419705.1 Fischerella sp. | reverse complement strand
AGATGTGTATAAGAGACAGATTCTCCTGTATTTAGCAGAAAAGACTGGGAAGCTAATTCCAAGTGAGACAAGAGGACGTGTTGAAGTTCTCCAGTGGTTATTCTGGCAAGTGGGAGGTCTGGGGCCGATGGCGGGACAAAACCACCACTTCAGCCAATACGCGCCAGAAAAAATTCCTTATGCCATTAATCGTTATGTGAATGAGACGGGGCGATTGTACGCTGTGCTGGATAAAAGGCTGAGCGATCGCGAATTTGTTGCTGGTAATAACTATTCTATTGCCGATATTGCAGCTTATCCCTGGATTGTACCCTATGAACGCCAAGGTCAGAAGCTAGAAGATTTTCCCAACCTCAAGCGCTGGTTTGAGAGTATTCAGGCACGTCCGGCGACAGTCCGCGCCTACGAAAAGGCAGAAGCTTTCAAAAATCAGGTGCTTGATGTCGAAAAGTCAAGAGCATTGTTGTTCAACCAATCGGCGAAGACAGTGCGATCTTCTTGAGAGGGCGATCGCAGTTTCTTAACGAAGTAAAAAATATTGCAGCTGTAAACTTAACCAGAAAGTGAGAGATGATACAGATTTACCCCGACGCTTTGCCCTGAATGCACCACTAAATTAACCCCATCCATCCACATTTTATGGTGGAGAAGTGCAACAAGTGCATTAATCAAATAGCAGTAATTGCTGCTGCGGACGATCCAAATTTGGCGATCGCAATTTTTGTTCCGGTTGGATATGCAGCTGAACCGCCTCTTAATCCCGGTCATTTGCTATTTTCCCGTAATGTCTTTGTAGATAGGATGGGAAACCCTTATCCAACTTTTGCTATGCGGTACAGCTGCAATTTGCCGCTTAGCTTGATTCTGCCAATCCTTTGTGCCTTAGTGTCTTAGTGGTTAAAGATACGACTTTCACCACCAAGACACCAAGACACTAAGTAGTTGGAAATACTATGCGAGTGCACTAAGAAAATATCTGCCAATAAACTTTAGGCTTGCGTCCAGCTTGGGATTAACTAAACAATTTCAAACTCCAATTTGTGGCTCTTCAAAAAATCATGGGTGAAATGATCTACTATATTCGTATCACTCAATTCTAAATTATAAAAATCCACAAATTCATGCTCGAAATATGGACCTGCGTGCCAAGTTCCCACTTCTAACTTGATAAAACAATTCCCTGGAATGCGAAAGGCGGCAATGTTTTCTAAATCTGGTTCATCCACATTATTATTGGGAGGACAAACGGCAATCAACCAATCTTTCCCTGCCAATGAACCCAGACATTGAGTGCATTGTACATGGCGAGTAATTTTATGAAATTTCCGCCCTCGACGTTCCAAGCGCATGATGTAAAAACGAGGTGTACCTTTGTCTAGTACTAATTGAGCATCTTCTGCGTCAAAGTTTTTACCGTCTTGACTCGGAAAAATCACCTGTCCATAACGACGAAAGTTTTCTGGTGTTACCCATTGTGCCTGTAATTGTTTCACTGTATTTGATGAATTCATGCGTCTGGTTCCATAGCATCTACGATCTTAAACTTTGTGAATTCATATCTTTGGTCTAATGTCAATATATAGCCTGTGACTGATTTAGTTTTTGGGCGATCGCAACATGCTTGTTAAATTAATTACATTATATTATAGTAATCATAAAAATTTAGTTATATAATAATGTTCCAAATCATACCTACGATAGATTTTTGGACAAAAGTTCTTAAAAACGCGGTTTTTTGGTAGCATTTTCGTCGGGTTACGACTCAAGATTGAGGTTTTTAGTACTAGGTTTGCTAGTAGAATCGAGTTATTAAGTTTTGTTGCCAGTGTTAAGCAATTTAAACTGCTAAGCACTTAGTATGTATTTTCCGAAGCTTCTGTGAGAAGCTCTAAGACTGGAAAACGCTAAAGAGAGGATTTCACAAAATGGCATTTACACAGCCCCCCCTTCCTTTTCCGATGGATGCTTTAGAGCAATATGGTATGAAAGCTGAAACTTTCGAGTACCACTATGGCAAGCATCACAAAGCTTATGTAGATAACCTAAACAAGCTGACTGAAGGCACAGAACTTGCTGATAAGCCTCTGGAAGAGGTGATTCAAATCTCGTTTAAAGATTCGTCGAAGACGGGTATCTTTAATAACGCTGCCCAAGTTTGGAACCATACATTCTTCTGGAACTGCCTAAAGCCAGCAGGTGGCGGTCAACCTACAGGTGATTTGGCTTCCAAAATTGAAAAAGATTTTGGTAGTTTTGACAAATTCAAAGAAGAGTTCTCCAACGCTGCAGCCACTCAATTTGGTAGTGGCTGGGCTTGGTTGGTAGATGATAATGGTACTTTAAAAGTCACCAAAACACCTAATGCAGAAAACCCTCTCGTTCATGGACAAAAAGCACTTCTAACCTTGGATGTTTGGGAACATGCTTACTACCTTGATTACCGCAACGATCGTCCTGGGTTTATCAAGAATTTCCTGAATAATTTGGTGAACTGGGATTTTGCGGCTGAGCAATACGCTAAAGCTTAATTAGCTGTTAAATTTGTTCTGCTTGGTAAGAGCTACTCAAGTAGCGTCAAACCGAAACATCATTTGATTCATTAAAACTAAAGACAGTCACGATGTCAGTCGTGACTGTTTTTGGTTCAAATTGTATTAAAGCAACCTTAGGAAATTAAAAACATGGATAGCAAACAATTAGCTCAATATATGGAAGCAACTGATAGTATTGCCAAGCCTTGGCTGATGGTACAGCTGCGACTCAAGAAATTGCAAGAATTGCGAGAAACGCTATCAGAAAATGAATATGCGGATGCGTTGGCGGACATTCACCAAGATTTAATGAATTTAGGTGAATGGTGGCATGGTATCGAAGATGAGGTATTTTGATTGGTCAATGGTCATTTGTCATTAGTCTTTCGCAAATGACCAATGACAGATGACTAATGAGAAAATATGTGATGATAACCTCAGTGGTTGATGCATTGATAACGGTGTTTTGAGTAATGGACTATAAGGAAGCAGGAGTTGATGTTGAGGCTGGTCGAGCGTTTGTAACTCAAATTCGCAGTTTGGTTCACAGCACTTTTAGACAAGGAGTGCTGGGTGGATTGGGTGGCTTTAGCGGCTACTTTCAATTACCCGCAGGTTACAAGGAACCTGTTTTAGTGTCTGGAACTGATGGTGTGGGTACAAAGCTCAAAATTGCTCAAGCTCTCAACTGTCATGACACCGTTGGTATTGATTTGGTGGCGATGTGCGTTAACGATGTGTTGACATCTGGTGCAGAACCATTGTTTTTTTTAGATTATCTGGCCACCGGGAAGCTAGACAAAGAACAGTTAACTCACGTGATTGCGGGTATCGCTTCTCGTTGCAAACAGGCTGGTTGTGCGTTGTTAGGAGGAGAGACCGCAGAAATGCCTGGTTTCTACCAAGCAGGTGAATACGATTTGGCTGGATTTTGTGTAGGAGTTGTAGAAAAAAGCCAGCTGCTTGATGGTTCTCAGGTAAAAGTAGGAGATGTGGCGATCGCCCTTGCTAGCACTGGGGTCCATAGCAATGGCTATAGTTTGGTGAGAAAAATTATCAGCGATCGCGGATTTGCTTGGAACGACACCCCAGATTTACTCGGCGGTAAAACCTTAGGAGAAACTTTTCTCACACCTACCCGCATCTACGTTAAACCCGTTCTGGCTGCACGCCAAGCAGGGTTAGAAATTCACGGTATGGCTCACATCACAGGCGGTGGGTTGCCAGAAAATTTACCCCGATGTTTGGGAGCGGGGCAAGCGATTAAAATAGATCCAAGCAGTTGGTCAATTCCGCCTGTATTTCAATGGTTGGCTGAGGCTGGTTCTGTCAGTCTCCAAGCAATGTATCACACTTTCAATATGGGCATAGGTTTTGTAATACTCATTCCTCCCCAACAAATACAACAAGCAATTTCTCATTTTGAGTCACAAAATATTGCGGTTCATATTATTGGTGAAGTAATTACTGGTTCAGGCGAAATAGTAGGAATACCATAATAAATGCTAAATTTAACACTCTTAAACAAGTTATCCTGATTTGGGTAAGTGTTTTTTTTAACTTGATTTATAAATATTGCAGTCATTATTTCTGCAAGGTTTTTCTGTAGAAACAACAGTGATATTAGGAAATATTTCTTACTTTTACTAATATTGGCAATCGAAAATACTCATGACTGCTGGCATTTGAATTTGCTAACGTAGTCTTAACATATTGAAAAATTTTACCAACCCAGCCCAAAAAAAGGCTGCCAACACTAGAAGAAGGTGCTGGTTTTTCCTAGCTATAAATATGAAGTGTTGGAGTGTTAACTATCACTTATTTTAGTGACAGAGGGGGTTATGGCTGTCAATTTTGTCCATACTACTTTTACTGATAGAGAATCCTTGGAGGAAGTATTTCAAAACATTAATGCTCAAAGTTGTCCAAAGTACTTTAACTTTCATATGCACACCGTCCACTCTGATGGAAAATTGCAGCCAACGGCGGTGATGGAACAAGCGATCGCCATCGGTCTGGAAGGACTAGCAATCACTGACCATCATAGTATTTCTGGTTATCAAGTAGCGCAAAGCTGGTTGGATGATTGGAAGTGGAACCATCCAGGTGCAAAGGTTCCTCACCTTTGGACTGGTGTAGAAATTAATGCTCTGTTATTAGGTGTAGAAGTTCACATTTTAGCTTATGCCTTCGACCCCGAACACCCCAGCATCAAACCATATATCCAAAGAAGAACTGCTACAGGAGAAGAATATAAAGCAAGCAATGTCATTGCTTCAATTCAAAAAGCAGGTGGACTAGCAGTGCTTGCTCACCCCGCACGTTACAGGCGATCGCACCTAGATTTAATTCCTGCTGCAGCTGAAATCGGTATCAATGGTGTGGAAACTTTCTACGCATACAACAACCCCAACCCTTGGCGTCCAAGTGCTTTAGAATCGCAACAAGTGCAGCAGTTAGCTGCAGAATATGGACTTTACAATACCTGTGGTACTGATACTCATGGTTTAAGCCTGTTGCAGCGTTTGTAATCATGAAGTTAATGTATTTTCGACTTACTCCTGGTTCAACCAGCCAGGGGATTAATTAAAGTTTGAGTTTACACATAGAATGCATTTCTATCTTCTTTCTCTTCTTCCTTTGTGCCCTTTGTGGTTAACTAAAAAAAATGCTAGACTAGACTACAGCAATCCGATTTGAGTTGTAAGATTTTTTTGGAAACAAACCACAAAGGACGCAAAGTACACAAAGATTAAAGATACAAATAGGATTGCTATACACTAAGAGATCCAATCAAAAGCAGCAGCTACAACCCGAAAGCCGCATAACCGCAGTCCGCCATCTGCTTCGTTCCAGCTACGACTGGCGCAACGACAAAGCTCAGGAGTAAAGCTCCAAGAACCACCCCGCAGCACCCGGCGATGCATATCTCCACCAACTTCCCATACGCTTCCATCAGCGGGAGCACCATAGTAATTTTTATGCCAAGGGTCAGCACACCATTCCCAAACTAACCCATGCATATCATACAATCCAAAGGCATTTGCTATACCAAAACTGCCTACAGGTGTTGTTTCTTTGCGGTTGTTACCCTTTGTGTGTGAAAATTCGCTGCTACTGCAATTGGCAAGCTCAGCATTAATTGTTTCACCAAAGTGGAAGGGTGTTGTTGTACCAGCGCGACAAGCATACTCCCATTCGGCTTCGCTAGGTAAACGATAATGTCGTCCGGTTTTTTTCCACAGTCGCACACAAAATTCTACTGCTTCGTGCCAAGATACATTTTCTACTGGCCGATTTGCACCTTTGAATTTGGATGGATTGGGATTCAAAGATTGTTTGACTTTGGCTAAAGCTGCTACTGCTTTCCACTGTGCTTGTGTGACAGGGTATTTTCCCATAAAAAAAGGTTCAATGGTGACTTGATGTTGCGGACGTTCGCTTGCATCTCCTTCATCTTCACTTGAACCCATCACAAAAGTACCTCCAGGAATAGCTACCATATCCATAGTTACCCCATTTCCCAAGTCTTCCGTATAGTAGTTGGCTGTGCGATAGTTCTGACTAATTTTTCTGCCTTTAGCATCTACTGTCACCGTTGCAAATTCAAACACTTCCAAGGTAGGAAATGCAGGTGTAACCGATTGTGATATTGTCGTGGAGAATTGGGAGCGCGTCGGTGTGAGAACTTGCGGTATAATTGGGACAACAGAAGGTGTAAAGTCTGATTTTTTCGCATGCAAGTCTTTGAGAACTTCTGCTGCTGATTGATACCTCTCTGAGGCTAAATGTTTGAGTAGTTTATCCAGAATTCGCCCTAAATCTTGACTAACACTAATGCCTTTTTCTTGCGCAACTTCTCGCCATAACCACTTGCAATTCATAGGATCAAAGAGGCGATCGTGCATCTGTCCATAAGCATCTCTTACAGGCAAACATTTAGTCAAAAGTCGTGCACAAGTTACACCCAAAGCATATAAATCGCTAGCTTGACAAGCGAATCCAGCCATTTGTTCGCTGGGTGCATAACCAAGTGTATAAAGGACTGTGGCTTGTCTGGCTAAACTCGTTTGCGTTACTTGTTTGGCACCGCCAAAATCAATTAATACTAGTCTACCGTCACTTTGACGGCGAATAATATTTTCGGGTTTAATATCGCGATGAATGACGTTGCGTGAATGGATAAATTGTAGAACTGGTAGTAAATCGGCTAAAATTTCTCGAATTTTTTCTTCAGTAAAACTCTGTTGCTGAACTTCTATAGAGAGAGTGTTTCCTTGAATAAATTCTTGTACCAGATACAAGCATGTACCTTGTTCAAAGTAAGCAAGCAATTTCGGAATTTGCAGGTGATTTTCTCCTAGTTCATATAATCGAAAAGCCTCTTCTTTGAATAATTCTGCTGCTTTGGTGCGTTCGGAAGTTCCGTGAACTTGCGGGAAAAATTGCTTGATTGCGCAAGGAGCATTAAGTCTATCGACGTCTTCTGCTGCGTAAGTTCTACTAAATCCGCCTCCACCTAACAATCTCAATACGCGGTAGCGGTTTCGCAGCAATTCGCCAAAGTTACTATGTCCGCAACTAATGCAAAACCTATTGCCATCAGCGTTGAAGGGATTTGAGCAATTGGGATTTTGGCAGATTTGCATATCGGAGCTAGCAATTACATCTTCTCCAGAGTAAGCCCAACACTATCTATATAGCATCGAAAACAGATATATAGACAAATAAATGCGAACAAATTTTCCTCCGGCAACACCCACACACAAAGCCGTACAGATGGAGAATTTGTTTATTTACCTGCGTATCTGTACCTTAGAACTTTTTAAATATAAAAAATATAAATAAATATGACCACAAAATATGACCACAAGAATTTCCACTTTACAAAGAATATTACTAGAGCCTTTTGCTGTTGTCAAGAGCTCGTGATGAGAGAGGGAGTGGGAGATTTGGCATTGGGAATTGGGAATTGGGCATAGTTAACAACCACTAACCACTGTACGAGTGGGTTTAGCTATCAAACTTTTTAGCTCAAAAGACAAGATATCTATTCAAACCTGCCCCTACTAACCACTAACTACTAACTACTAACCAATGACTAATGACTATTGACTATTTTGTTCAGATGAAGCACGAATCAATTCAGCGACAAAAGCGATAATTGCAGATACCAAAATCAAGATGACGCTGAGAGCATTAATATCAGGTTTGACTCCTGTTCTGATGCGGCTGAAAATTACCATTGGTAAGGTACTAGCACCACTACTGGCAGTAAAAGTGGCGATGAGAAAGTCATCCAAACTCAGGACAAATGCTAACAGACACCCAGCGATGATACCAGGCATTAACTGGGGTAATAACACTTTTGTGAAAGCTTGCACTGGTGTGGCTCCTAAGTCTAGTGCAGCTTCTTCTAGGTGGGGATCTAAGTTAGTTAGTCTGGATGAAACAACTAAACCTACGTAGGCAAGACAGAATACAACATGGGCTGCAACTACAGTCCATATACTTAAGGGAATAGCAAATGCTGCTAGAAACACTAAGGTGGCTACCGCGATCGCAATATCAGGGACGATCAAGGGTAGGTAAGAAATACCGCGATATATTGCTTTACCTGGAAATTGATATCGCGCTAACCCCACCGCCATCAAAGTTCCCAGCACTGCTGAAATACCTACAGCACTAAAGGCTACTATTAAACTGTTTTTCAATGCTAATAAAATCCGCTCATCGCTGAATAATTTGCGATACCAATCTAAGGTAAAACCTTGCCATGTAGCACTATAAGGCGACTGATTGAAGCTGTAAAAGGCAAGTACCAAGATCGGCAGGTACATAAAAACAAATATAATCAATGAAAAGACCGCTTGCCAGGATAAGACACGCGGTTTTTTTGTTGATGGAGATATACTCACGTTTATAAGCTCTGTTTTATAGCTTGCGACCATACCATAATTTAGCATCAAAATCAAAAATTGTGTTGTTTGTTGCTGGTTGGTAGTTGTTTGGAACGAACAACGAACAACAAACAACGAAAAGCTAACCCCTTTTCCCAGACAAATCTGCGATCGCCATCAGTAATTGATCTGCGTCCAGTGGCTTGGCGATGTGGATTTGAAAACCAGCTGCCAATATCCGTGAGCGATCGCCATTTCCAGCATAGGCTGTGAGCGCAATGGCTGGTATATTTCCGCCGCGTTCTGGTGACATGGCTCTGATTTGAGCAATCAAACTGTAGCCATCGATCTCAGGCATTCCGACATCGCTAATTAATAAATCGTGCTGTAATTGTTTAAAGCTAGCTAAAGCTTCGCTTGCCGATGCGGCAACAGTTACTGTTGCTCCATATTCTTTTAACAAATAACAAAGAAAATCCCGCGTATCGGTGTTATCATCAACTACTAGTATCCGCATTCCAGCTAAGGATGAAGGAGTATTTTCCCCTTCTCTACCTCTTTTTCCCTTTTCCTGTGTGTTCTTCCTCAAGGGCAATTTGACAGTGAATGTCGCTCCTTGTCCTTCTCCCGGACTATCTGCAGTCACGATACCACCATGTAATTCAACCAAGTGGTGAACTATTGCCAATCCTAGCCCCAGTCCGCCAAATTTCCTAGTTGTACTGCTATCTGCTTGACGGAAGTATTCAAACACATGGGGGAGAAACTCAGGTGCGATACCAAGACCTGTGTCTGTAACTGTGATTTGGGCGTAGGGGATTGGGGATTGGGAAAACTCTTTCCCAGTCCCCGGTCCCTTTGATAGGCGCACTTCTACCTTACCGCCATCGGGTGTGAATTTAACGGCGTTGGAAAGTAAATTACTAACGATTTGCTGCAAGCGATTGAAGTCACCCCAGACGATGTAAGGAGAAGTTGTTTCACTCTCGCACTCTCCCCCTTTTCCACTCTCTGCGGAAGGGGGTAGGGGTACGTACTCAAGTTGAATGTTTTTAGTTTGTGCGGCTAATCGCACGGTTTCTAAAGCTGCATCTATAACAGATACTAAATCTACCGCAGCATAATTTATGCTCAGCTTACCTCGCAGGATGCGGGAAACATCTAACAAGTCATCAATCAGTTGAATCTGTAACTTGGCATTTCGCTCAATGGTATCCAAGGCGCGTCCGGTTGCGGCTGGGTCTAGCTTGCGGTTTTTGAGTAGTTTTGTCCAACCAAGGATGGGGTTGAGGGGCGATCGCAATTCGTGGGAGAGAATAGCCAGAAATTGATCCTTGATGCGGTTTGCTGCTTCTGCTTCTGCACGGGCGGCTTTTTCTCGCTCTAACAACTGAGCGCGTTCTGCTTCTATTTGTTTTTGATCGTGAATATCGGTACACGTGCCAAACCATTTGACGATGTGTCCTTGGTTGTCTTTCAGGGGGTAAGCGCGTACTAAATGCCAACGATATGTGCCATCGGCTGCTCTTCGGAAACGCTGTTCGCATTCGTAGAGTGTTCTTGTTCGTACTGATTTCTGCCATCGTCGGAGCATTACTTTTATGTCTTCGGGATGTAGTACTTTTTGCCAACCATATCCAGTAGTTTCCTCTAAGCTCAAGCCGGTGTAATCGATCCACCGCTGGTTGACGTAATCTGCCCAACCTTGTGCATTTGTAGTCCAGACCATTTCGGGAATAGCTTCTGCAAGCGTACGATAGCGTTCTTCACTCTGGCGCAGTGCTTCTTCGGTGTGCTTGCGCTGGGTAATGTCTTGAGCTGTACCCATCATCCGCACTGGTTTACCCATCGCGTCATATAAACACCGACCTTTGGCTGCTATCCAATGTACGCTACCATCCGGCCAAATCGCACGGTATTCAATATCATAATCAACCTTTTCTTCCAGAGTGCTGGTTACTGCTGCATGGATGCGATCGCGATCGTCTGGATGCAGACAATTCAAAAAAAGTTCGTAATTTACTTCCATGTTGGCTGGAAGTCCGAATAACTGCTTGCATTTTGGAGTCCACACTAGTTTGTCGGTAGTGAGATTCCAAAACCACATTCCCAACTCAGCAGCTGCTGTTGCTAAGCGAATGCGTTCTTCACTTTCTCGCAAATTTGCTTCTACTTGTTTGCGCTCGCTAATGTCAGTAGTGATACCAACTATTCTGAGGAGGCGATTGTTTTCATCTCGCACTGCTAATCCCCGGTCTTCCACCCAAATATAGTGGCCATCTTTGTGACGGACCCTGTAGTGATTGCAAAAACGGTTTCCTTTTGCCAGGCTAGCCGTGAAGTTGTCGCGAGCTTTTTCCAAGTCATCAGGATGGATGCGCGATCGCCACCATTTTGAGGTTGGTTCAATTTCTGCTAACGTGTAGCCTAGAAGTTGGCTCAGACTTTTAGTTCTTTCTAAAGTATCATTCTGAATATCCCAATCGTAAATTAGGCAATTAGCAGCTGCTGCCGCTAGTTCAAATCGTTCCTGACTCTGCTGCAAGGCAATTTCTATACGCCGTTGCTTGGTAATATCCCCTACTAAAGCTGCTTCGCCCCATTCAAAAGCGCTCGTGTGTGTCTCTGCTGCCAATGCCAGATTTGCTAATGCGGCAATTTCTACTAAAGTTGTGACAACGGCATAGGGTATGTTTTCTCCTGGCAGAAACAGAGGTTGTGAGTTAACTAATAGCCAGACTAGTTGATCGTGTGGCTGATACAACCCCATTACTATATTTAAACAAGCTTTACCTGTGTGCAAAGCAACCATAGCTGGATGAGTTGCATCAGAAACAGGAGAACCATCTTCACAAATAGCTTTGCAGGGCAGCTCTAACCAATTACGCCCGACGAGCTGCTCTGCTGTTAGTCCTAAAATACGCTCAGCTGTGGGATTCCAAGCCTGGATACCCCCCTTGGCAAGTTGAAGCACCATTGCTTGCTCTTCGCCAGCGACCATTGTCAGTTTCGCTTGTCCATTTGCTTGTCCCTGCCGAGCTAACTGGTCATCGACCAGCTGTTTTAGGCAGTGTTTAATGTCTGGCATTTTATTGATTTATAGTATAGTTACAATAACAAGTAAAATTTGATTTACATCTATCTCTTATGACATATATTTGATATATTGTCCTCTCTCTTCAGAGTGAGGGGAAATCAGAATTCTTGTTTACCATGTTTACCAATTGAAATTAAATAATTACTCTAACAGACTTCTTGCACGAGTCGGCAAGAGTGTCAAAATAATGAAACATTTCTCTTTACCGTACACTTTCAATTCACAGCGATCTCTTCAGCTTTGGTCACTCCATTGTCCAATCATTAGTTGTAGTGGTGTTGCATAAAATAGGAATGAATTGCGTCTACGTGCTACCGGCAGGGTACCGCCATAGACGTGCTCAAGCAACTTAAGGTAGGGTAGACGCTAAGGACACTAAGAATTGAGTTTTTTAATCAAAAGAGAAAATAAAATCATACCGCTGTCTCTGCAACACCGTTGTAGCTAACAAACGTCTTTGGAGTTATACCAAGTTGTATAAATGTCAATTCCCCCTAATGAAAGAGTCGATCGAGATTTTGATTGTCTAAAGTAAATTAAAGGAAGTAGGCGTAAATCTATTTTGTTGGTGGTGAGTAGTTGTTAGTTGATTTTTAACCACTAATCACTAACCACTAAAAGCTAACACGAACAATAGGTTTATTGACAGTGACTTAGTAAGTAATATCTGAATTGAGAAGGAGTGAAATAGTTCTATGAATACTCGGAAAAAAAATCAAATCAACCAGCCTGTAAGTGAAGATTGGCATGCCCAAGCAGAGCCAAATGTTAAGGAACAAAACTTGACAGTAAATCCAGGAGACAAAATAGATGAATCTCAGACAATTGAAGAGAAAAGTAAGCAAGTTGCTGTAGATGTTCCTGACATTACAGGAGACTGGATTAAAGTTCCAACTTACTTTATTGTCGAATATCCCAATGGTGAAAAAAAAGCACTCCACCATGTTAGAGATGCCGAAGAAATTTCTGATGTAATTCGACAAGCACGGGTTGATGAGAATGGAAATCGGATTTGGTGGTAATTAGTTATTTGTTATTTGTTGTTTGTTGGTTGGAATAACTACCAACTACCAACTACCAACTACCAACTACCAACTACCAATCAATTTTAAAACCATTGGAGAATCTACCATAATGGTTAACCTTATAGTTGCCGACCAATTAAATTACCGCAGTACGCAGGAACTCAAAAATGAACTACTGGAACTAGTTAAAGGTCGAGATACAGAACCTTTAAAGACTAAAGTAAATTTTTACAATGAAAAATTGCAATCGTATTTTCAAGAATTGAGCCGACGCAATCCTTTTCCTGTAGTTGTAGACCAGCTCTCAATTGTGCTTGGTGTGTGGACACCAATATGGTCTACTATACCCTTCCACGATAGTTTGCCAGGACGGATAGGCGAACAGTCTTATCAAATTTTTCATGACGATGGCTTCTATGCTAATATAGCCCGTTATGCACCAGGTCATCAGTCGTCTTTCTGGAAAAAAGTTGTATCAAAGTTACCCACTTACGACTTCATGGTGATGCAAAGATATGCAGTTCACAATAATAAATGGTGCATTCAAAATGTCGGAATTTTCCAAGCACTTAGAAATAGAGAAATTCCTCTAACCATTGATGATGCAGACAAATGGTTCAGTGATGTAGTCAATTCGAAAGTTAAGCCAGTTCTGCAAAAAGGTGAATTGCCAAAGATGCTCGAATTAGAAAATTTGGACAAAAATACAGTCAAGAAATTGGAAAAAACATACTTAGCCAGTCCGCTATTTGAGCATATATATGTAGATCGCGACTTGCGGCTTGTGAAAACGCAAAGAGAACCATCACAGCGACCGAGTTACACAATTGCTGTTCGCAGGCGATGAGCGTCACAGGTGAATCTTAGTTAGTTGTTGGTGGTTGGTGGTTGATAGTTATTTGTTCTAAGCTGTTCTACATCTAACTTGCATAACTTTGGCAGGCAAGATGCCTACCCCACAAGAGATTGAGAAAATATAACTGTGCAATTCAAATGTGCTTTAGCTTAAATCCTAACAAAAAACAACAAATAACAAACAACAAACAACCAACAACCAACAACCAACATCAACGTCTCAAAGCCAACCAGGTAGAAGTTAGTTTCTTTACCAAGGAATTCAAACGAGTACGATTATAAGCATCAGCAGCTTTGCGAATTGCTTCTGCTTGGGTGGGATAAGGGTGAATGGTTTTGGCGATCGCCTTTAATCCCAATTTATTCGTCATCGCCAAGGTAATTTCGTTGATCATCTCTCCGGCCTGGCGCGCTACAATGGTTGCTCCAAGAATTTTGTCTGTTCCTTTTTTGACATGGATCTTGACAAATCCTTCTGCTTCACCATCAATGATTGCCCGATCCACTTGATTCAGAGGAATGTAAAAAGTATCAATTTCAATTCCTTTTTCCTGAGCTTGTTGAGGATACATACCCACATGGGCAACTTCTGGATCGGTGTAGGTACACCAAGGTATAATCAGCGAACTTAGTTTTTTTCGTCCCAGTCCCAAAATCGAAAATAGGGCATTTTGGACGACAATTCGCGCTGCTGCATCAGCTGCATGGGTATATTTCCATGACATGCAGACATCCCCGACTGCATATATACGCGGGTTAGTTGTTTGTAGGTAGTCATTGATAATTATCCCTTTGTCTTGGTCAAATTTCACACCTACAGCTTCTAAATTTAAATCTTCAACATTAGGCGATCGCCCTACCGCAACTAAAATTTCATCCACCTTCAGCTTGTTCTGTTGTCCATTCATCTCGTAGTAAATAACCTTATCTGCATCTTCGCGTTCAACGCGGTGAATGTTCGACCCCAGAATCAACTGAATACCCTCTCGCACAAAAGTTTTTTGGACGATCGCCGCTGCATCAGCATCTTCCCGACTCAGTAAACGAAAACCTTTTTGTAGCAAAATCACCTCTGAGCCTAAGCGGCAAAAGGTCTGAGCTAATTCACAACCGATCCAGCCTCCACCAATCACAGCCAGCCGTTTCGGTTGTCGTGTCAGAGAAAATACTGTTTCATTTGTAAGATATTTAGCTGTTTCTAAGCCCTCTATCGAGAGTTGTTTGGGACGCGAACCAGTGGCAATTACTGCCTTTTGAAAGTGCAAAATTTTCTGAGCAACCTCTACAGTATCAGGGCTAGAAAAATGTGCCTTGCCAAAAAATACATCTACTCCCAACTCCTGCTGAAACCGCTTAGCAGAATCATGTGAGCTAATCTCTACCCGTATTCTGCGCAGTCTTTCCATCACTGCCGGAAAATCAATATCAATGTAGTGAGGAGTGCCAATGCCAAATTTTTCGGCATACTTCACATCTGCAGCCACACGCGCCGAACGAATCATCGTTTTCGACGGTACACAACCTACATTTGTGCAATCACCGCCCATCAGATGCTTTTCCACCAAGGCTACTTTTGCACCTAACAAAGCTGCACCAGCTGCGGTCACCAATCCAGCAGTACCCGCACCAATAATCACCAAGTTGTAACAAGGAACAGGTTCAGGATTAACCCAATTGAGCGGATGAAGGTTTTCGATTAACTCCTGATTGAACCGATCCATTGGTGGAACAGTAATGGGTTGGAGTATGGGTGGGATTACTGTTTTACTCATGGCTAGCCACTTCATGAGATACAACTGTTACTATCCTAAAGCGCCAGCCGTTGCTTTTCCTCTTGCTAACGGTGGTTTTGTTGTATCTGGTTTAACTTCGCTGTCGCTTTCACCAGGCGGTTGCGATTCACACCTGGGACATTAATTCAGTCATCCAAAAAACCTAGTGGTTTGCCAAAGCAACTTTGCGGGGTTTGTGGTTGGTGTTTTCGCGCTGAAGCGCTAACTACAAACAATATTTACCCAGCAATTTTGGTTTGGTGGAGTACTAGTAGAGATGCGTACGCTACAGGCCTTCAGGTAGGGTAATTTCACATCTCTAAGCAAGTCGGTGGGAATAAATCAAACTATGCTAAGTAACGTAAAATCATTGAGTTCGTAGTCGGTAGTTCTGCCCTTTTTTGAGGGCTAAAGTCCTCACTACAAATCTTTAATTAATGACGTCGTCCTACTTATAAATTAAGAATGATTGTTTCCCCCCTTTTTTTGAGGCAAGGCTGTTTCATTCTAAAAAGGAAAAATCTAAATCCTTCCAACTTCTTAATTCTTTGTGCTCTTTGTGTCCTTTGTGGTAGCCTGCGGCAAGCCGCTGCGCGTCTACGTTAATATAAGTATTTTCTGGGTGGGAAGGAAGTAATTAATTTTTTCTCCAAAGAATGAATCAGCCCTGCTTTTTTGAGGGGATCTTATCAACTCAGGATGATTGTTTCCCCCCTTTTTTGAGGGGGGCGTTGGGGGATCTCAGAGGACAGAGAACAGACCCAGGCGGGTCTTATAGTTTGAAGACATCCTCTTACATGGCTATGTTAACTATTATCCAGTAAGCAACAAGCACAAGAAAAACACTGATCCACAAAATAGCTCTGTTCTGAAACAAATTTGTCAGACGATTCATAAGCAGTGATTTTGAAAATCGGTTTTCAATGTGTGAGCAGGAATAGGACATGATTTGCCATATTCCTTAGTTTCTCATTTGGTTAAAACCAAAGGTTATCTTTATTCTCAATTTATCATTAAATTGTTGACTACTAGATCTAGCAGTGGTAAGAGTTTAGCCAAAAATTTTGGCTTTTTTTACTACTGCTTAAATATGTATGCTTCCTCTAGTCTGCATATGCAGACATTGTATTACCTCTCTTCCTAGTCGCCGTCGCTAGGTGAAACAGGCTTATAAATTTGGATTTGATATTAATTTCATTCTAACGATTTCAATAGCATTTTGCAGGGTCAACAGAGTAGAGACAAAACCGCGATCGCCAAAATTACTTTTGTGGATAGATTATCTGATATTTGTCTTGAAAATAGGGACTGGGGATTGGCAAAGAAATATTGCTGTGTGCCCTGGTGCATGGAAGTTTTGTATCTTTGAGTGGAGGAGCCTCTAGCTCTGCTTGGGGGCTGTTGCAACTGCTACAAGATGTGGGTTATACGTTGCAACACAAAGACACAGATATCCGGTTCTCTTTAATTGTGAAACATATGTAGATCTGCCAGCCGGCTATGAGAATCATTTGTATCAAACATAGAAAGAAATGGTATTATATAGATGTTTGATGTCACTTGCGGTTCTGCTGACGCCATTTACTCCTGACAAAGAGAATTTCTTCAAAACTGTAATTATCACCAAGATATTCTTTAATAGGTGTCAAAGCAACATCTCCAAGAGTGTTTAATACTTGCAATATTTTTTGCTGCTTCTCTACAGGAACTAACTGATTTAAATCTCCAAGTTGGTTTTTCTCTATTAAATTGGCAATATGACCAATAACCGTCTTTGGACTCAGGTTGCGTTTTTTGGCAATTTCTGCGATGCTCAAGCCTTGTTGATATAACTCTAAAGTTTGTAATTCCGTATTTGAAAGAAAGCCAAGAAAAGATGTAGGATGGGTGTTTTGCTCCTGCAAACCTAATTCTTGGCAGTAAGCACGAATTTCGGCAAGAAATTTTTCACCATATTGAGCAAGTTTGTGGCTACCAACGCCGGAAAGTTTGCCGAATTCGTCTTTTGTTTGGGGTTTGACTTGAGCCATTAATTTGAGAGTAGAATCGGCAAAGATAATGTAGGGTGGCACAGACTGTTCATCAGCAAGTTTTTTCCGAAGAAAACGCAATCTCTGCAATAGCAATTCTGACTTTACTGCTTGAGTGCTTTCTTCATTCCGGCTAATTTTTTGTGCTGCGGAAACAGCAACAGAAACGGTGCGCTGTCGTCGCATAATTTCCCAACTGAGAGCGTTCAGTTTCAAAACTGCGTAACCATCTGTACTTTGTTCTAGCAATCCTTGGTGCAACAGGGAACGTCCCAGCATCCGCCATTCATCTACGCTTTTATCTTTACCAATACCGTAGGTAGATAATTTGTGGTGTTCGTATTGGATTATTTTCTGAGTTTTTGCTCCTCGTAACACATCGATAATATGGGCCATGCCAAATTTTTCTTGACAGCGTGCCACACAAGATAAAAATTTCATTGCTTCCAATGTCCGGTCTTGCACTGGTTTGGGATAGCGACAGTTATCACAATTGCCGCAATTACCTGTGAAGCGTTCCCCAAAGTAACTCAATTGAATTGTGCGGCGACAGTCTGTACCTTCAGCGTAATCTATCATTTGCCGTAGCTGTTGTTTGGCAATCAACTGTTCTTGCGAGTTGCTCTTTTGATTGATGAGATACTCTATAATTTTGACATCACTGTAGCTGTAGAAAAGTGTACAGCGCGAAGGTTCTCCATCCCTACCTGCTCTACCTGATTCTTGATAGTAATTCTCGAGGTTACGAGGTATGTCAAAGTGAATAACAAAACGCACATCTGGTTTATTAATGCCCATCCCAAAGGCAATAGTTGCTACTATCACCCGTATATCATCGCGAATAAACCGAGTTTGATTTTGAGTGCGTTCTTCGTCGGTTAAACCGGCGTGGTAGGGTAGTGCGGAAACTTTGTCATGTTGGAGCTTAAAGGTAATTTCGTCAACTTTTTTACATGTCAAGCAATAAACTATGCCTGGACCTGGAGTTTCGCGAATAAGTTCTAGAAGTTCTGCATAGGCATTCTTTTTTTTAGGACGGACTTCATAGTAAAGATTTTGGCGGTTAAAACTGGCAATGTGAATGCTGGGTTCTTTTAACCCTAGTTGTTGGATGATATCACTACGAACGCGGTCTGTAGCGGTGGCGGTGAGTGCCCAAGTAGGAACATCAGGGTAGCGTTTTCGCAGTAATATCAACTGGCGATACTCTGGGCGAAAGTCGTGTCCCCACTCGGAAACGCAGTGTGCTTCATCAATCGCAAAGGCAGAAATACTGACTTGGTGATGTATTAAATCTAGAAATGCCAGAAATCTATCACTGACCAGACGTTCTGGAGCAACGTAGAGGAGTTTAACTTTACCTTGGATGATATATTGTTCGCGCGATCGCGTTTGATAAGAGTTGAGACTGCTGTTGAGAAATGTTGCTGCAATGCCGTTTTTTCGCAGTGCTTCTACTTGATCTTGCATTAAGGCTATTAAAGGCGATACCACTACTGTTAAGCCTTGTTTCATCAGTGCAGGTAATTGAAAGCACAGCGACTTGCCCCCACCAGTAGGCATGACAACCAACAAATCCCGATTAGAAAGCGCATTTTCGATCACTCGCCGCTGTCCGGGGCGAAAACGATCGTAACCGAAGTAATATTTAAGCGCTGTTTCTAAATTAGGGTGATCAGACATGGCGATCGCTTTTTTCAAGGCGTTCTGTGTGGGTAGTTATGAAGATATCAGGATTTTAACAATCTCTCGATTGCTTCTTCAGTAGGCAGCACAATTGCGCGATCGCTGTTTAGCTTGCTAGTAGAGCGTTAAGATAGCTTTTGCGTTCGCTGGAAAATTGACCCTACCACTTGCCAAAATCTCATCCGTATTTTTCAACGAGTGAACAAGAGTTTGCACTTTGTGATTAGTAATGTCAAGTTCCACACAAAACAAGATGAATCAGAGGTGCGATCGCTCCCTCGTTCATTTAGCGATTCGGTTGTTGATGCACTCAAATGATTGCTACCTAGCAGGTGTGCAAGAAGTCGGGGATCTGTGTTTTACAAACTACGATCTAGAATTTGTGTAGCAGTTGCGATCGCTGTCGTTACGCTCTCAACAACATGAACGTTTTCTGGTGACAGTTTTCTAAAGAAAACTTTGCTTTCTTCGTCGTCGGTCAACAAAATTACTTGCTTATTTGCCTTTAAAGCTAGCGCTACTTCTGAAGCAGTTCCTGCACCCATTCCACAGGCAATTACCAAGTCGGAAGAAAGAACATTAATATTATTGCGAGCATTGCCCATATCGGTAAAAATGGGGATATCTACTGCTTCTGAAGCATTCTTTTGATTTTCACTAGGCAGGATACCAATCGTTAAACCATTAACAGATTTTGCGCCCTTGTTTGCTGCATCCATCACACCGACATTTCTACCGCCAGTGAGCAATACCCATCCTTTTTGAGCAATAAATTTCCCTAATTCGTAAGCATTTTGTACATCAGTTACTGTTGCTTTTTCTCCTGGGCCCATCACTCCAATAATAGTTTTTTTCATTTTTAGTGATTTGGTATTTGTTGTTGGTTGTTTGTTGTTGGTTAATTGTTCCAATCAACCAGCAACTACTAACTACTAACTAATTTACTTACCATTCTTCTGCCCAATAGACGATTTCCGAAGCTGAGCTATCAATTGCTACTCCATAACTATCGCCATGATTCCATTTAAATTCGGTATTTCCTCGATCATTTGCACCTAATACAAATATTTCATAGGAACTAGGAAAGGAATCTTCTTGAGAGCCACTGGTATAGAAAAAAGTTGTAGGAACACCATTGGGTAAATTGGCATGTTCATTTGTGCTACCACCCCTATACAGACGTTTAGCAACTCTTCTGTATTGAGTCAGTAGTTTTTTTATCTGTTGTTCTGGAAGTTTAAATTTGACCTGAAAAAAATTACTTCCTTGCAAAAAGCCACGAGAATAAGCAAGGTTGACATTAGAAGCATCAGCAGGAATGCGATCGGGAAAATGTTTTACTTGGTTTTGATTCAACCACAGTTGATAACGGATTTCTCGGTAGCGTGAGGTATCTTTTATTATCTTTGTTTGATGATTGCGATCGCTAAAACCTTGTTTGATAAGGAAACCTAGCCCAACAATACCGATGCTACTAAGCGACATCAAAACAATAACAACAATTTGTAAAAGTTGTGCAGACCCATAGTGTCTTGTTGGCAAACTTCGCTTCATTTAGTTGGGTTTTAAATACGGTTACATACCCAACTTTTATCTAAATTCGCGGAAATTCGGAAGCAGTTCTCAGTGTATTTACCTAAAATTTACCAAAAATTTATTAAATCACAGTATAAACTTGGTTACCGATCAAAGTCAGGGGGAAGGTGAAAGAAGCTTTTGATTCCCTTGCCTTTTTGTGTTTTCCTATCAACCGAAGTTGGTTTAGCAAACTCCTAAAAACTGCCAAGAATCATTCCAGCTAGGACGATAAAACCAATCCAAACATTTTGCCGGAACATCTCACCATAGACAGAATTAGGCAAGTTTTGTTGATTTAAACGAAGAAATTGCCAAATCCAGCCACCAGCAGCAATGACAAGGCTAACCCAGAAGGCGATGTGGAGTTGAATAACCACTCCCAGCCAAGCGAGGAAAAAGACGGTTCCAGCAAAGAAAATTCCAATCGCCACAGGCGCGTAATTACCAAAAAATAAAGCACTGGAGTTCACACCGATGCGGCGATCATCTTCGCGATCGCTCATCGCATATACAGTGCCACATCCTAGTGTCCAGAGTACAGTTGCACTCCAAAGCAGCCAAGTCGCTTGGGAGAGATTCTGTGTGACTGCACTCCAGCTAATCAATACGGCAAAACCCCAAGCGATGGAAAGCACTAGCTGCGGTACGGGAAACACTCGTTTCGCCCCTGGATACAGTAAAATCACGGGGACTGCTGCCACACACAGCCAAAATGAAAGTGGGTTAAGATATAAAGCGAGAACCCCAGCACATAAGAGAGCTACCATCCCGACAACGATAGCGACTTTGACGGAAAGCGCCCGGGAAGCGAGGGGGCGATCGCGTGTTCTTTCTACTTCTGGATCTATATCTCTATCCCACAAATCATTGACAACACAGCCAGCAGCACTTGTAGCTAGCGCTCCCAAAACGATCGTGCCAACTAATGGCAAAGGCGGCTTTCCAGCGGCTGCTAGAAACACAGCCCAAAGAGCAGGAATCATTAAAATTAGTCGTCCCTCTGGTTTATGCCACCGTAAAAGGCGGACAATAACAAGCCATGTAGGTTCCTGGTTGCTTTCTGGTGTACTCAGCATAGGGGATAAGGGATAGGGGATAAGGGATAGGAGATAAGGGATAGGGGATAATTTCTCCTTAATTTATTTCCCGCTCCCCAATCCCCAATCCTCTATCCCTAATTAACACATCTTCACATCTATAGAATAACTTTATTTGATAATTGTAAAAGTAAATCCGAAAGTGGCAACTTTGACTCAAGATTGTAGTCACTTGAGTGTAAAGCACTAGGGGCAATGAAAAAACTCAATTAGAGTCAAATAAACAGTCAGCATATTGTTAACAACAGTCACTACTTCACTGCCATCGGCAAGCCAGCTTTTTACATTACTTACAGAGAGAAAACTAAATGGTCAATTTGGTTTCTGCTAGCTGGGGGGATACACCAACTCCAACAGATAAGCGACAGCGAATCATTGCTGCAATTGATTTGGGAACCAATTCTCTGCACATGGTGATTGTGCGGATTGAACCAACACTGCCAGCGTTTAGTATTATTGGTAGAGAAAAAGAGACCGTCAGACTAGGCGATCGCGATTTAGTCACAGGCTGCTTAAAAACAGAAGTGATAGAAAGAGCGATCGCTTGCTTGCGACGCTTTCAAGAAGTTGCCAAAACTCTCAAGGCTGAAACAATCGTTGCTGTAGCAACTAGCGCCGTACGAGAAGCACCCAACGGTAAAGAGTTTATCCACAAGGTAGAAGAAGAGTTGGGTTTGAGCATTGACTTAATTTCCGGTCAAGAAGAAGCACGGCGAATCTATCTGGGCGTGCTGTCGGGGATGGAATTTAACAACCAGCCCCACATCATTATTGATATTGGTGGCGGTTCTACAGAATTGATTTTGGGAGATAGTTACCAAGAACGAACTCTCACCAGTACCAAAATTGGTGCAGTTCGACTCACAAATGAGTTAATCTCTACCGATCCGATTAGCAACGCGGAGTTTCAGTACCTGCAAGCTTATGCACGCGGGATGTTAGAACGTTCCGTAGAAGAGGTGTTGGCACATTTACACTTTGGTGAATACCCCCGGTTGGTAGGAACTTCCGGTACGATCGAAACTTTGGTAACGATCAACGCCCGCGAGAAGCTGGGTTTTGTTCCTTCCACACTCAATGGCTACCAGTTGAGCTTGAAAGACTTGCGCGAGTGGGTTAATCGCTTGCGAAAAATGACTCACTCCGAACGGGCAGCAATTCCTGGTATGCCAGATAAACGCTCAGAAGTGATCCTGGCTGGGGCAGTGATCTTACAGGAAGCGATGAGCCTGTTGGGAGTAGAATCATTAGTGGTGTGTGAGCGATCGCTCCGGGAAGGAGTGATAGTAGACTGGATGCTCACCCACGGGTTAATTGAGGACCGCCTGCGCTACCAAAGTTCTGTACGCCAGCGCAGTGTCCTCAAAACCGCGAAGAAGTACCATGTCAATTTAGAACATAGCGATCGCGTAGCAATATTTGCCTTGAGTATATTTGACCAAACTCAAGGTATACTCCATAACTGGGGATCTGAAGAAAGGCAACTGCTGTGGGCTGCAGCAATCTTACACAATTGCGGTCACTATGTCAGCCACGACTCTCACCACAAGCATTCATACTATCTAATTCGCAATGGTGAGTTACTCGGCTACACCGAAACCGAGATGGAAATCATTGCCAATATAGCGCGATATCATCGCAAATCCCCGCCCAAGAAAAAGCACGAAAATTTCCGCAATCTTCTGCACAAAGAACACCGCCAAGCTGTCACTCAACTCAGTGCCATTTTAAGATTGGCAGTTGCTCTAGATAGAAGGCAAATAGGAGCGATAACGCAATTGCAATGTGAATTGATTCCAGATAGGCGAGAATTCAAAATGCGAATTTTCCCATCTCGTCCTGATGATGACTGCGCCTTAGAACTCTGGAGTTTGGATTACAAAAAAGCAGTCTTTGAGGCAGAATTTAATGTGAAATTAGTAGCGACTTTAGAAAGTCCCGCGATCGCAGTTGGTTAGTTAAAAGTAAGCTAACTAAATTAAACTTAAGCTGAAGTTCTCCTTGGGGGAAAGGCCTATTGTCTGCATAGAAGGGTTTTTGGCAATTTGAAGTTAGCTGTTAGTGGGTATAATTCAGACTAACACCGAGTAAGTCAAAAGCCCTTTGTTGCAGTGCTCTCAGCTTTCTGCCTTACCCGAAGGGCTTCGTCACAACAATTAAAAATTAAAAATTATACTGTTTCTCGAAAAGATAACTACAAATTTTCTTGGCTTGTAGTAAGCACGCTTTGTGCTTACTACGAACCATGTGTAGTTCTAGTTTTGAGAATTGGTATTATATCCTGGAGGCTTTATCTGTTGCCGGATTTTAGAGAATTGGTATTAAAAATCAAAAATTATAATCCCATAAATTTAGGGGCTTGCAACCTTTCGGGAATTAAAAATTAAAAATATATATTGTAATTTTTCATTTTTAATTAAAGCGTATACGTACTTTTCTCTGCTTTCCGTAGGGTAGCGACATCAAAGCGAAGACGGGGAACGATTTATTTGCATAAAATAACCTTGAATTAATCAAGCTTTAACTCTTCTGTATAAGCATTGTAGTAAGAGAACTGTCTATAAAAGTTAGAGCAATACTATCTTGAAGTGTATCTGTACTTGAGTATACAGAACACCTATTTAGGCTCTATATGTGGATACGCGCATTTCCGGAAGAGAAACGTAGAAACCCTCTAGGAGTAACGATGTTTTTTTTGAAAAGACTCAATCAGAAATTCCTCAGATATTTGAGTATTGCTTTCTTCGTTGTGACGTTAGTTTTCTACCCCTCTGTTCTGGAGCGCGTACCAATAGTCGGCTCACTCTCCTCAGAGATTAGCGTTACCCAGGCTTTGGCGAAGCCACTTCCAGGGAGTATCACACCTGAAAATTCATCAGCAGCTGTCCCATTTAACATTGCTCAGGCTCCCCCTGCACCCGAAAGCTCAGAAGCAGAAGCCAGCAAGACAGAGGAAATCATTGACTTCTTCAAAATGGCGATGGGTGCGTTGGCAGGTTTAGTGCTGTTTATCTTTGGTGTCACCCGTCTGTCTGAAGGACTAGAAGACCTGGGGACAGAGCGCATGAAAAATTTTCTGAGCAAATGCACTACAAATCGCTTTGCCGGTGTGTTAACTGGAGCAGTAGCAACGACACTGCTAGAGTCCTCATCGGTGACGATCATCATGGTGATTGCGATGGTGAGTGCTGGCGTACTGACCTTCGTGCAATCCCTCGGTGTGGTACTGGGATCTAACATTGGTACAGCAGTCGGGGCACAGATTATCTCACTCAACATTGAACTGTACGTTCCCCTGTTGATGTTTGCCGGGCTGTTGCTGATATTTTTGGGAAAAACAGGTCGGCAGAAAACTATCGGCATCATTATATTGGGGTTTGGCTTAATGTTCTATGGGCTAGAAGCAATTGACGAAGCGATGAAGCCTTTCCGAGACTATGAGCCGTTTATCAATTGGATGGAAAGTTTAGGCAATAATCCCATCCTAGGTGCTATAGTCGGAGCTATTTTTACCATCGTTATTCAATCTTCTTCCGCAACGGTTGCGATTGTGATTACTCTGGCTAGTTCTGGCTTAATTGCTCTGCCTGCTGGAGTGGCAATTATGTTGGGTGCGGAGGTTGGCACCTGTGCAGATACCCTACTATCTACCATTGGTCGGGGGAGTGCAGCTCTACGAACGGGCGTTTTTCACTTCCTGTTTAACCTGTTGAGTGCCGCCCTGGGAATTATTTTTACGCCTCAACTCGTCCAACTAGCTCAGGCAATCTCTGGCGGAGCAGGAGTAGGACGGCAAGTTGCCAATGCCCAGATGCTCTTTAATATCTTGGGCGTTGTCATTGCAATTGGCTTCCTGCCTATAATAGCTCGCCTGTTAGCGAAACTTATTCCCGATCGCGAGGCTGACTTTGAACGGCAACGCCGACAAAAACAAAAGCAGCAAACGGCTGAGCAGCTCGGTGCGAGTGTCTAAAGGAGGCAAAGCGATGATGGTTTCTCAAACCCGACGTTTGGCATTTATTATCTCGTTTGTGGCTTTAGGATTGGCAGCTTGCAGTAGCAATCAAACTGCGGATACAACAGTTTCCTTTCCTGAAGCTGTGACTCAAGCAAAAGAAGCGAGTTCTTCTGCAAATTTGTCAGGGTCGATCAAGATTGACGGTTCCAGTACGGTATTTCCGATTTCTAAGGTGATGACAGAAGCATTTCGGAAGTCAAATCCCGGCGTGCAATTCACATTGGGGGTGTCAGGAACAGGCGGAGGATTCAAAAAATTCTGTGCTAATGAAACCGATATTACTGGCGCATCTCGCCCAATCAACGCTCAGGAAATGCAGCTTTGCCAGCAAAATAAGGTGGAGTACATTGAGTTACCCATTGCCTTTGATGGTCTTGCAGTCGTGGTTAACTCCCAAAATAATTTTGTCAACTGCCTTAAGATCTCCGAATTGAAAAAGATGTGGGAGCCAGCCGCCCAAAGCAAAGTGACAAGTTGGAATCAAGTTCGTTCTGGCTTTCCCAATCAACCCTTGAGCCTTTATGGCCCTGATACTGATTCTGGCACTTACGACTATTTCACGCTTGCAGTTGTAGGTGAGGAAGGAAAAAGTCGCAGTGATTACACTCCTAGCAAAACGGACACAGCTTTGGTACAAAGAATTGCCGCTAATCCGAATGGATTGGGCTACTTTGGCTATACCTACTACCTGGCAAATCGAGACAAACTTAAACTCGTTGCTGTGGATAGCGGCTACGGTTGCGTGCAGCCTAGCCCCCAAACGATCGCGGATTCTCGTTACCAACCGTTGTCTCGCCCCGTGTTTATTTACGTTAAGAAATCAGCAACTGAGCGTCCTGAAGTCAAAGCTTTTACCAACTTCTATCTTTCACCAGAGAACGCTAACTTGGTGCTGCAAGTGGGTGATGTACCGCTACCCAGCATCGTTTTGCGGGCAGCCAGCGACCGCTTAGATAGGGGTGAGACGGGGACTAAATTTGCTGGGAGAGGTGCTGTGATTGCTGTAGGACAGGAAGCTCTCAAGTAGGCTGTATCATCAGCCTTAGCCAGATGGATTCAAAAGGCTTCAAGGTCTTGACTGAAACCCTCATAGGATAGGGATCGTGTCTGCTCACTTATATACCGCTTCTGAAGCAGAATTAACCCAATATTTGGTTTGTGGGTTGGGGAGTTTGGGGCAGTACTGCGTTGCAGCCCTCAAAA
>JANZYY010000100.1 GCA_026419705.1 Fischerella sp. | reverse complement strand
CAAAATTTTTTCAAGATGTCAAAAAATCGATAGGAATTGCCCGCTTGTAGAGTGTCGCTAAAATTGCTGCTAACGTTTGGGTTTGTGCAGTGGCAGGTATAGGAGGGCTAAAAAATGGAGCGAAGCGGAATGTTTAGCGCGACCTACACGTCACTGTCAACCGTGATCACACGTAATTTGAAAACTAATGTACAAATAAACACCGAGCCCCGCCATTGCACAAACCTTTTGTTGTGCACAGTGCCGCAGTCAACCGCTACCAAGCAGCATGGATGCTAAAGCTTTGGATTTGGGTTGTAGTTGCGCGGCTTTGGCATCGGTGCTGCTATTTGATAGGCTTCTTCCTAGTGAATGCCTCACTGTATCAGTACTTGTTCCTTAATAATTGTGTTGTCTATTGTGACATGCAGGAAGTAAACTCCTTTTCTTATTCCTTGAATATTGAAAGTTACCTTTCCGTCAGCATGCTTGCCTTCAGCCACCTTATTCCCGTTTGAATCAATTAATGTAGCTTTTTCAATTACAGGCTTTTCGTCTAAATTCTCATTTTCAGTAGAAGTTGCAGAGAAGATTTCAACGTTTAAGTAATTACTGGTGGGATTTGGATAGATAGCCATAGAATATGAACCAGTACAGCCAAAGTTCTTTTTTGTTAAATAAAAGGCGTAATTAGCTCCCTGTCCGCATGAGTTTGAAGATCTCGCATTTATTGCAACACTATTTGAATTGAAAGGAAATGTAAAATCCAAAGTATTGGTCCCGACAAAGTAAGGTATTCCTTGAGGTACTGTCCAAGTTGCAACAGAGGCGTTACCACCTATTGGCGTAACGCTAAGCCAATGATTACCTGGGCATATCTGCATACCAGGAAAATAGCTGCCGCCATCTATTTTTTGATTTGTAATTTGTGGAGTACCAACCCAAATATTTCGGGTAATGCTTAAATTCCCGCATCCGCTATTTACATTTGCAGTTATTGTTATTGATCCGTTAAAATTATTTACTCTGGTAGCAGCACCTGTAGATGGGTTAATGCTTAGACCGTTGGAATTGCTCGAAGTCCAGACAATGCTTGACCCTTGAGGTGGATTTTGCAATGTATACAAACCAGTTGAGCAAATTAACGAAGGACCATTGATTGGACCTGCAACTGCGGCAAGATTGGGGACCCCCACAGTAGTATAGGCAACGTTGGTAGATGCTGGTGCAGCAGGAATCCACGTATTTATTTGCTGACTCAATATGTTGTACCGGACAAAATAGGCAACATACTCAAGATCAAAACCAGTGTTTGTTATGTTTGTTATGTTTGCTTGCGGTCGGCCACTATTGGGATTTCCGTAGTCTAAGCTTTTACTCTCCCTTTCCCTCATCCAAACTGTAGGTGGAGAACAAAAAGGAACTTGGAAAGTAACATGCTTGGTGATCTTGTATTGATCCACATTTATGTAAGTACCGGCTGCTAGTCCCCAGCGGTCGGAAAGTAATATCCATTGTGAAAAATTTTGAACAAAAGTCTGTGTACCCCCTACAGAGTTATATTGATACAACATATTCGGTTCATCTATCAACTGTAAGGCATTTCGGGCATTTACAATACCATGACCGGTTTCATTATCATAACCAATTGCTCCAATGTCTTGCGCAGTAAGTTCAATAATGTGCCTAACATCATCGTTTGTTAGATTAAAATTCCGATCTCGGCCCTGTGAAATTACAAGCCCCGCCACACCTGCTGTGAGTGGAGCCGAAAACGAAGTGCCACTTACAGTTCTAACACCCCCACCTCTTTCCGTTGTAACAATCCCAACACCGGGGGCTGATACGCTAATATGAAAGCCTGTATTTGAAAAAGCGGCCCTTTCTCTGGTACGTGTTGTTGCCCCGACTGCCATCACCTGTTCGCGAAAGCCGGCCGGATAGCGAATGCTATTGTCAGTCTCAAATTCATTGCCCATTGAAGCTGTTATTACAACGTTATTTTTGTATGCATTATCAATAGCTTGGTGAAGCAGCGGAACGCGTAATGCCACTTCATTTATCGCCCAACCCATATCCGGGAAGCTATAGCTTAGGTTAATAATATTGGCTCCGTTATTTACGGCATAGTCTATTGCATTTGCTACATCAGAAGGGAAAGCCGAAGTGCTCCAATCCCAATTCAGTATATGCGGAATCCTAATACCGCCACTTCGTACCATTTTTACGGGCATAATTCTGCAGTTCCACATTACGCCAGCTACTTGACTTCCATTATCTGTTATTGCACCAGCAACCCCTGCAACAGAGGTACCATGTCCAGCAAAACTACCAGGAGTGTTATCAGGCAAGTTATCTAAGGGGTCATTGTCTCCATCTCCAGTATCAATACCAGTTATTACCCTACTTCGGTTTCCGGGATCCATATCCAGGTGATTATAATCTACGCCTCCATCGAGTATAGCAATCACCACATCGTTTCGTCCACGATTAATGTCCCATGCCTGCTCTGCACGAATATCGGCATCAGGAAAGATTGGATCATCAAGATGCCATTGACCACCTCCCGCGTAGTTCGGGTCATTAGGAGCAATAGCTGCTTTAATGCGCATAGGTTCTTGGATGAAGACTTCTTCAACTTCATCCAATTGTTTAAGTTTAGTGATAAACACATTAGCTAAGTCTTTAGATAATGTAACAACTCTCCAACCTTCCAAAAAATAAGGATTAGAAAATTTAAGAACCTCGGCTTTGATCCTGCCTGAATCATCATAACGATTTCTAAAAACAGCCTCCATAAATTCTACGTCAAACTCCTTAAAAACAGATTGAACAGAATCGCTTAAAATTTCTTCTATAGTGTGTTGGAACTTTTCTGGTGAGAATACTCCAGTTCTAAATTTTACTATCACTTTAATGTTCTCCAGAGAATACGAGTCCTGTGAGTCATTGTCAATTGAACTTAGAGGCAAAATTAAAGCCAACAGGACAAGAAGGATTGTAAATAATTTTTTCATAGGATTTGGAGCTAGTTGAGCATTATCATACTAAGAATAAATTATCAAAAAGTAATTTGCTTTCTGTTGGAGCCATCGGGTCTTATGGTATAAAGAACTTCTCTGCTATAATCTGCATTGGCATGACTAAACACGATCTCATCATTTACTGACCATGAAGGATCGTTTCCATATCCAATTTCCTGCTGACTACTGCCGTCAAAGTTCATAATGGATAGACGAAGACTACTGCTCCACGCAATTCTTTGACCATCTTGTGACCAAGTCGGTCCTCGGTCATCACGATTATTACTGGTTAAAGGTTTATTAAGCGTTCCGGATAGATTGCTTATAAAAATTTCGCTAGGATTTGTACTATTGACCCAATTGCAATAGATAAAGTATTCTCCATTTGGCGATAATTCTGGATTCCTACCTAATACCGCCCTTCCAAATATTCTAGTTGCATCCTCAAATTCAGAAGTCATTGAGTACAGTCCGGCATTTGGATGAAACGGATGATCAAAAAGAATGTAGTTCCCATCTGAAGACCAATCTGGGTAATAAAATTCCGGATACTCAAGATCGTCAAGGCCTGTGAAGGTTGTGAGACTATCGCCATTTGTTTTGCATTTTTGAATAATCCCACCGGTACTGAAAACAAGCCATTGGCCATCCGGTGACCATGAGGGAGAATTAAAAAAACTCCCAAGTAATACTAACCGTCTATTGTTACCGTTTCTATCAATAATGTAGAGACCAGATGGATAGTTGGGATCAGGTGGAGTCCATGCATCATGAAAATATGCTATAAACTCACCATCTGGTGAAAATGAAGGATACAGGTCTTGGGTGCCCTCAATAATATAATTGAATGGTCTTGGTTCGATAGGATCTGGACCACAGGAAGATAGTGAAATTGTTAAAAGCAGAAGCAGAATGTATCCCCTCATTTCAGTCGCACTTTGTATAGTGCAATATATAAATTTTACTTTGATGTTTAATTGGCTCTTTTGCTTGCTTTGGTGTCGCGCAGGAATGTGAGGCAAGCAAAAGTGCCAATGTTTGAAGCACCGAATCTGTCCCGCGGCATTGTGCACAACGTTTTGCGGATTGGCGTAGTGGCGGATTTAGAAGCACCGAACTGTCAACCAAGCACTAAAATACCTTGGTAGCACAGCACTTCAACTTACAACGTCATCTGCCATTACGCCAAACCGCTGTTGGTGGCTGCCCTTTTTCCTTCTGTAGACTAAGTTTTGAGTGTCTATTCATAGTATTATTTTCCCTTTAAATCATCGGCAAACAATTCTAGAGTCTTTGCAGATGGATAGGTTGAAAGGGAAGCAATTTTATTTGCCAGCTCTATAGGGAATAAAGCACCTTCAAATTTGTTACTTAATATTTTAGGTAATGTAGCTACAATATTTTTGAAGCTGATTAAATGCTCTTGTGAGGGATTTGTTACAAATTCACCACGTTGTCCCGTTGGAATATTTATAACCATTTTATGATAATCGTTCATCTTCACAAACAATTTTGCACCGTAATTGGTGTCAGCACCATAAACCGCTGTCGTGTTATTATGCTTGATTTGTTCTTGAATGTATTTATTGTCAGGAATGAAACAATGCCCACTTGGTGCAGATTTACCAATTAATTGTAAGTGGTCATAAAATTGACCTGTCTTCTCCTGTCCAATCATTGCAACTTCAAATCCTTTTGATTTTGCAAAATCAAAAAAACGCCTGATTGGTGCGGATAATTTTGCAAGTGTAGCACGCAGGGAAAGCGGTCCATCTTTCACAAATAGACAATTCTTTAAAACTTCTCGTTTGTTGTCCCAAAAATATCGGATCGGGGTAAAAATCATTAATGTTTCACTTATACTCATATAATCAGAAGCAACCTGATTTGGTGCGTAATCATCAGTCATACTTTGATGTAAGCCGAACATATCTGTAATGAAAATTTCTCCTTGGCACTCAGGACAATTTCCTTTTTCTTCATTATACTTAAGGGTTGCTACGTTTTTTTCGCAATGTGGGCAACCAAATTTCTCAAGTTCTGTTTTTGGTGTTTCTAACCATTTTTCGTAAGCAATCCATTTCAATGTTTCCATCATTGCACCCTCAAGAGAATTGTTTAATCCGTTGTCTTTAACGGATTCAAACATTATTTCTCGAATTGCATCGTAATTTGATTTTCCTTCTATATACACATTGCGCAATGGAAATGCAGTAGAATGATACAACGCAGAGTCTTTCATTAAATCACGTAAAGCAAAAGGGTGTGGGTTATCTTTATCTATCTTTGAAATTGCGTATTGGTCAACTCGCAATAATGCTGATTTAACAAATGCAATCGCTTTGAATGGTGGATTAGGATTTTCAATTACTTGAATAGATCCATCAGTTGAAAAAACAATTTTTAATTCCTGACCACCAGTTGGCAGCGGCTCCCATCTAGAGATGCTTCCCGTATGTTCTGCGATCTCGGGGTCATTGAAACTCTTACAGAGTTTTTGTACAAGTTCACTTTGAATAACCTCTAAATGCCCCAACTTACTTGCTCTTTCGGGCGGAAGCCTATTACCGTTTCCTCTTTGATATGGCATTATATTTTAGAGTTTTTAGGTGGAGTAAATCTTTTTGCTTGCATAGAGACTACGAATCTATGTGAGCGTGTAAGCATTCGCATATATCCGGGAGTTTTTGCTTGCAAAATGTCGTTTTTGATACTATCAAAAGCGATATTGACTTTTGCAAGTTTATTTACATCATCTTGTGATGCTAAGTGAGCAACAAAAAAGTTTTCAGTCTGTGCGAGTAAATCTGAGTTTATGGTTGATGGTGATTGTGTTGAGTAAACCATCCCGATATGATATTTAGCACCTTCTTTTGCAAATCGTCTATAAATTCTTGTTTCATCGCTATTGTCGTTATATCCAAATAAATTGTGTGCTTCTTCAAAGTAGAGTTGAATAAAATGGTTACCTAATTTATTGTTTGTAAACTTGTCTGTCTGGTGATAGAAAACTGCTTCCGATAGTTGTCTTGAAAAATAAGTCATCAAGATTTCATCCGCATTGCCTAAATCAAGAATCACAGTTTGGCCTTGGTCAAGCAATTGTAAAATGTTGGCTGTGTAATCACCTGCTCGTTGGTCGTGATAAGTCCTAAATCTTAATAAAATAGAGAAGCCGCTTCTTCCTGGATTAGGTTCAAGCATTTCTAAAAGAGCATTATCTTCTTGGTCAAAAATAGGATTACCGCTACCTGAACGCAAGTTTTGATCGTTAGGATTAGCTTTTTTAAATCTGTGAATTACTTCTAACTCAGTTTGAAGCGTATCAAGTGAATTTGGGGGTTGTGGTACTTGTAATTGAAACGCTGAATAAGCTGCGTTTCTCAAAGCGTCTGAAAAACCAGGATTAAATCCACGTACATTATTTGCACTTGGGATAGAACTTCTAACACCATTTTCATCGCATCCAAATTGGCATTTATGAAGCAATGCAAAGTAGAATTGTATTTTTCTGATAGCTCTTATTTTTTCATTCATTCGATTATTTGGAATTGCATTAACTTCTTGGAAATCTGGAATATCAACAGAAATAAATGCATCAACATAATCAGATCCACTCCTTCCAGATTGACGAATTAGAGTATTCAATACCTGTTTTGAAGAATAAGGATTATGATAGAAGTTTAGTTTAAGAGGTTGGGATGGAGTATTTGTTTTTGGTGTCAGCGCATAGACTGTACATCTATCAGGATAAGCACCTCTGATTGAAAGATTGTCGTCTTGCGGATTATCGTTCGCATACTCACCATTAATATCGAAAATCAATTGTCCAACATTTCTTGACTCCTTAGTTGTTTCTAATAAACTTTGAACGATTAGTTTCACAACATTACTTTTACCCAACCTTGTCTTTCCGAACATTGCTGTCCTGCAACCTTTAAAATCATTTGTGGAAAGAAATATATCTACATCAGGAAGTTTTTTATTTGGAAGTGGTAATCTGTTTTCAGTCAAACGAAGTTTACCGATTGCAAATCGATTTTCTTTTGGAACAAGTTCGTTGTTTACTAAATCTAATAACTTATCATCAGGTGAAAAAATTTTGTATTTATGGGCACTTACATAATTGTTTAAATCTCCTGAAAACTCAATTGTATCCAATTGTGTAGGATGTGGATAAAACATTCCAAGAACCTTTGTTTTAAGCGCACCCCATTGCAATTCACTTTGAGTAAAAATATCTAACTCGGGCATTGATTTCTTTTGAAGTTCAAAATAAGTTTGTTGAACCTCTTTTGTTAGGGGGGTTGGTGCTGAATCTAAAACACGAAGTAGTGTAAAATGTGGTGGAATACTTGTTCCGTTTTGCTCAAACGAATCAGGGACCATAATTAGTAATGAGTTTCTTGGGATACCACCAACATTTACTTTGAATGGGTCGCAGGTAATTATTGTGATTTCATCATATCCAATTTCCAACACATAGCCAACAAAACGGCTATCGCTATATCGTTTTGCAATTTCCACACTTTCCTCAGTATGAAGAAAATCAGAAAGAATTCTTAACGGATGATTTTGATTTGCTGCTGTTTCTAAAAATTTATTCATAATATTTTTAGTAGTTGGTGATTAAAACTTCTTTAGAATCTTTTGTTTGTATGCCCGGTTTGTTGCTTGTTCCAAATGGAATTTTACTAATATGAAAACCCTTGTATAATTTTAGAATATCTTTGTGTGAGGAGTTGGTCATAGCCCAACGGATATTTTTTGATTTTGGCAGACTTTTGAGTGTCTCGGATAACCGAATTTGTTCTTCAAAGAGGAATTTTCCTTTACAATAATGTAATTCGTGTAAATCCTTTTCACCAGGTTTGTAAGGCGGATCAAGAAAAATAAAATCATATTTTGATGCACTCAAAATAACCTCTTCAAAATCCTGATTTAGTATTTCTGATTTGCGTAATATTTTTGAGAGTTCAATAATGCTTTGATGTGTGATAACCCAACGTCTTTCTTCTCCACCATAACCAACATTAAAATCTCCTTTACTGTTATGTCTCCACATTCCTTTGAAACAAGTTCTGTTTAAATATAATGTTCGTGCAGCCTTATAATACAAAGGTTTCCCCTCAGTTCCTTTATTTCTTATGTCATAGTAAGCCATTTTGCCTGATGGAAAAGATTCAAATGTTTCCCAAACTTTATGTGGATATAATTTGATTCCTTTATAAAGAGTAATGAGTTCAGAATTAAGGTCAGAAATCACTGCATTATCAGGATTTATATGAAAGAAAACAGACCCGCCACCAACAAAAGGTTCAATGTATTTTCCCTTAATGTCTGTGTTTTTTGGTAAGTGATTAACTAAATACGAAAGTAATTTTGACTTTCCGCCCGGATATCTCAAAAATTTCATTCTTACTTTTTTTTTATTCTATTTGTCTGTTGATTTTATGATATTATTTCTAATTTGCTTGGTCGTCTAAAGGGTTGCCACCAACGTTTTGTCGCTTGGCGCAGTGGCGGACTTAGAAGCACTAAACTGTCAGCTTGCACAAACGCCCAATAGAAGCACTGCACTTGAATTAACCATGTTACCCGCCATTGTGCCAAACGCCTGTTATGGGCAGTATTTATTTCTCCGTTTGTTCCGTCAATAATTGTTTAATGTGTTCAAGTCCAGTTTTTGAAACTCTAAATTTACCTTTTGAGATTTTGATAATGTGTTTCGATTTTTCACAGCGGTTGACAAAAACAGTGGGGTTACTAAGCTTAACACCCTGCTCTAGTAAAGCTGCATTTGCTTCTTTTGTTGTAAATAAATTATCCTCACTTTTACTCTGAATGAAATGTCCAGCTAACAAAATTTTGTCAGACTCAGTTGACTTTTTTGGCATTTTATGATAGTACTCTCCAAATGTTTCCGGAATGTCTTCGGAATGAGACTTATTTGTAGAACGTACTTTATCGGTCTTAATTTCTGAACCCTCTTTATCTTTATGATGTATTTTTGGCTCAGTAATAACTGGTGGTGCGGTCTTCAATATTTCTAAAAAACTCTCAATTTTAGCAGAATGTGAATTGATAAAGGCTTCAGATCCTTCAATTTCAAATTCCCTTAGATTAAGATTGATTCTGATTTTTGCTTTGTTTTCCATGTTTATGAATTTAAAAATGATCTATGATTTTTGTCTACGTATTTTAATCCTGTTGGTAAAATCAAACAAGTTTTATCCGAACTATATTCAATCAATCGCTCTGCATGCAATTGTTTTAAAAGATTATAAAAAGTCCCTTTACTTTTAGGTTCAATCCAATTGAAAAGAGTATTGTCGCTAATTGGGTTGGGATACTCTGATGCTAGCAAAACTAAAACCTGATCACGGTTTCTTAATTTGGGATTAAGAATTCGTTTGATGTCAGCAATTTGATGAACTAAAAATGTTGGTCGAATTACAATACTGTCCACTAGTTTCTGAGCTTCATTCAATGAGAATGAATAATGAATTCGAAGTAACTCTGCGAGAATCCAGTCCGCACAAGCGCAAATCATTGTGCTGTCGGTAAAATTAGGATTGACATCTCCTCCTAAATGTCCAACACCCCGCTTGTTTCGAATATTGTAAATCATGCATAAAGCACGGGGAATATGAATTCTGTAAGATTCAATAGCAGATGTTGCAGGTAATTGTTCAAATGCTCTTAGTTTTCCGATCATGTCTGGTATATGAGCACCTATGGCCGTGTAACTTCCTTTTGTCGCTTGTTCTATTATTCTGTAACAGGCTTCTACAAATTTACCGCCATTTAATTCGGAAGGTTCATGTCGTTCTAACAAATAGTTTTCTTTTATCTCATAATATGCAGACATCAAATAGTCAACAAGGTCTGTTGGTATTGAATTTTTTAAGTCTTTAGTTACTTTGTCTATCATTTAGATGGTCTGTTTAATATTGCCCATAACGGTTTGGGGGTTTGCGATGGCGGGGTGTTTTAGCACTAAACTTCATTCGGAGAACTGAACTTACACCTTGCACAAATGTGTCTGCGAAGCACGGAACCCCCGCTATCACAAACCCCTTGTTAGCGGCTGTTCTATTTTTTCTAATGAATGTGCATGCTGTCATTTACGCAACTTACTTAGGTTAACAAGTTCTTCAATCGTCAAACGCAAGTCCCTCTTAACATCGTCAAGGTCTGTTTTTCTTGCAATGTATCTTCGTCCATGTGCAGATTGGTTGCCTATGTCTTTAAGATTCGGGAGAGCTTTCTTTACATTTCTACCGATTGTCCAAATACTTTCATTTAGTGTCGCAGTAACGAGGTCTTGTAAAAAGAAAAAATTTCCGTCTGGCTTTTTAATCTTTGTTGTCAGTTTATGCGATTCAAATGTCTCAATAATCAAAATCTCTAGAAGTCGTCTAACCATTACTGCTGCCGCATCATACCATCCTTGGTCGTAAGAACCGCAAGCTTGTTCGGCTATTCTTTCAATGTATCCTCTTGTTTCTCTAACAAGTTCAAGAGGAAATAAGTCGTCAGTTGGGGAGTGTCTTGGAGCAGTTGTAATTGCTGGGCTGATTACGGTCTGAAAACAAAAATTTATTCTTTTAGTCGCCTCACCTCGCTCTTTACTTGTGCTTTTCGTGTTGAAGAAAGCATCGAGATTTGCCTTTATATCGTCAAGTGCATCTTTGATATTCTTGTCGTCAAATTTTCGCAGTTGTAAACTCAGTTTTTTAAATGCTAATGTTGCTTTAGCATGTAGCTCGGAAAACTTTGAAGCATAGAAGCCCGAACCCGCCAATGAATGGCCGTGTCGCTTTGCGGTTTTTGCAATTTTTTCCGCATCGGATAGTATTTCTAAAATACCGTCTCGCATCTTACCAGTTTACCCAATGTAGAAATGCTCTGCCTCCACCTTCAGGAGCAATTTTTTTCCTTCTCAATTTTTTCTCGTGGCAGAGCGTTTCGAGTGGACGAGTTATATCTGTCGCAGATAAATGATGACTACGGGCTTCTAATTCTTGTCTGATGCTCGCAGAAGATTGTGGCTCCTTAAAGAACCCTTCGTCAATTAGTTCTTCAATCCACGCTTTTGGTCCATCTGTTTTTGCTTTTGTACCTTTGGGAGCTGAGCGCTTTGCTGCCCTTGCTTTCGGTTTTTTATTTGCGCTTACTTTATCATCAGCGCTGTCACCTGAATCGTCAACGTTAAGCAAATGACTGAGTAGTTTGCTAAATGCAATCTCCTTGAACTTGTCGTTCTTGATGCATGCTACCTGCTTCTCAGCATATTCAAATATTTTGGAAAAATCTTTACTCATGTTGTTAGCTATTTTGTTTTACAAATTTATGTTACTTGGTGTATTACGGAACTTTTGAGGTTTGCATTGTCGCCCAAGAATTGCCGCTAACGGTTTGGGTATTGCCGAAGGCGGGGAGTTTGAGCACTACTGTTGATTTGAAAAACTAAAATTCGGTTAAGCACAAAAGTGTCATAGAAACACTTCACCCCCGCTTTTGGCAATACCTTGTTAGCGGTTCGTTGTTTTTCTACTGTCAGTATTGTTTCCAAATTGTTTGTCCCATTTAGGTTTAAGTTTAAGAAAAAAGTAAATTCCTAATCCCATAACTAATGATGTTCCTATTCCTGTCATATTGTAAAAAACACTGTTTGGAATACCACTCTCTATAACTACTTTCGGCAATCTTACTAATGTTTCAGAAACAAATGCACCGTAAACTCCCATAACGCTCCAATACATAAAACTATAATGTAGTGATATATAATTGTCAGTCGGGCGTTTTGTCAACATCGGGAAAAGTCCTGCGAAAAGTGTCAAACTGCTAATAACGGCTGTCCAATGAAATATACCCCAAGTGCCAAAAAGTCTGTATATCATAAATGCAGTTACCAGTACAACCAACATTGCCAAGCCGTAAAGTCTGCCAATAGTTTTATGTTTTGCAGTTCCTTTTGGGAGTATAAGTATCACTGTCCCAAATAAAAGAGCAAATAGTGATGCAATGAAGTGGATTAGCCCTGTGTTGCTTGTAATAAAATTTCCAAAATTCATCCCTGTCTCTTTAAATTTTTTTTGTTTGAGAGTCGTCCTTTAC
>JANZYY010000099.1 GCA_026419705.1 Fischerella sp. | reverse complement strand
AATGTGGGATGATTTTCTTGTATTTCTCTGTTAAAACCTCTTCTTTGCGTACTTTGCGTCTTTGTGGTTAATTATTTATCCCTAAATTCAGCAACGCCTTCAAACGAATTAGGTTGTCAGTAATTCTGCAGGTAAACGCTTGAAGGAAAGGCGCTCATTCTCAGTATCTACAAAGACAGTATCGCCATCGTTAAATTCGCCCCGCAGGATAGCTTTAGCGATGGGAGTTTCTAACTCCCGTTGGATAGCTCGCTTCAGCGGACGGGCACCGTAGACTGGGTCATATCCTACATCAGCTAAAAAGTCAAGAGCAGTATCTGAGAGTTTGAGAGACATTTTGCGATCGCTCAATCTTTGCCGCAGTCTTTCAACTTGCAACTGCACAATTTCGCGCAATTGGTCTTTCTGCAAGCTGTGGAAGATGATGATTTCGTCAATACGGTTGAGGAACTCTGGACGGAAGCTATTGCGCATCGCCTCCATCACCCGATGGCGCATTTCATCATACCTAGATTCATCTCCTGCCACATCAAGGATAAACTGCGAACCGATGTTGCTGGTCATGATAATAATCGTGTTTTTGAAGTCTACCGTATGGCCTTGAGCATCGGTGACGCGTCCATCATCGAGAATTTGTAGCAAGATGTTGAACACATCCGGGTGTGCTTTTTCGATTTCATCGAAGAGAATTACCGCATAAGGACGACGGCGAATTGATTCGGTCAGCTGTCCGCCTTCTTCGTAACCTACGTAACCCGGAGGCGCACCAATTAGACGAGAAACGGCGTGTTTCTCCATGTACTCGGACATATCAATCCGTACCAGCGCTTCTTCGGTGTCAAACAGGTATGCAGCTAAAGCTTTTGCTAATTCGGTTTTACCTACACCCGTTGGACCGAGGAAAATAAAGCTAGCAATGGGACGATTTGGATCTGCTAAACCAGCACGCGAGCGCTGAATGGCGTCAGCAACGGCTGTGACGGCTTCATCTTGTCCAACTATACGGCGATGCAGTTCATCTTCTAAGTGCAGTAGTTTCTCTTTCTCGGATTCCACCAATTTGCTGATGGGGATACCCGTCCACTTAGAAATCACTTCTGCAATGTCTGTTTCTGTGACTTCCTCCCGCAATAAAGATTTGCCACTACGTTGAGTGTGAGCTAATTCAGATTCTACGGCTTCTAATTTGCGGTGCAAATCGGTTAATTTACCGTATTTCAACTCAGCGGCGCGGTTGAGGTCGTAATCGCGTTCGGCTTGCTGAATTTCTAGGTTAACGCGGTCAATTTCTTCTTTAATAGACTGGATTTTGGTGATAATGTCTTTTTCAGACTGCCATTGCGCATTCAGAGCTCGTTGTTCTTCTTTTAGATCCGCAAGTTCTTTTTCTAGTTTTTCCAGACGTTCCCGAGAAGCTGCATTGCTTTCTTTTTGCAGCGACAGCTTCTCCATTTCTAATTGCAGAATCTTGCGATCGATTTCGTCGAGTTCTTCAGGTTTGGAGGTAATCTCCATTTTCAATCTTGCTGCTGCTTCATCTACCAAGTCAATGGCTTTGTCTGGTAAGAAGCGGTCAGAAATATATCGACTCGACAAAGTCGCGGCCGCCACTAAAGCGTTATCAGAAATTTTCACCCCGTGATGGAGTTCATAACGCTCTTTTAGCCCGCGCAAAATCGAGATAGTATCTTCTACACTCGGTTGGTCTACATAAACTTGCTGGAAGCGTCTTTCTAATGCAGCGTCTTTTTCTATATACTTGCGGTACTCGTCTAAGGTTGTCGCACCAATACAGCGCAATTCACCCCGCGCCAACATTGGTTTGAGCAAGTTGCTAGCATCCATTGCGCCTTGGGTTGCGCCCGCACCAACAACAGTATGAATCTCATCAATAAATAGAATAATATTACCGCTGGACTCGGTGACTTCTTTCAATACTGCTTTGAGGCGTTCTTCAAATTCACCCCGGAATTTTGCCCCTGCAATCAAAGCACCCATATCCAAAGCGATCAATTTGCGGTCTTTGAGGGACTGGGGTACATCACCAGCCACGATACGCTGGGCTAAACCTTCCACAATTGCAGTCTTACCTACACCTGGTTCCCCGATTAAAACGGGATTATTCTTGGTACGGCGAGATAGGATTTGAATAGTGCGACGAATTTCATCATCCCGTCCAATTACTGGGTCAAGTTTACCTTGACGGGCAGCTTCGGTGAGATCGCGCCCATATTTCTCCAGTGCTTGGTATTTGCCTTCTGGATTTTGGTCGGTCACTTTCTGGCTCCCTCGAATTTGTTTAATAGTATCCTTTAATTTTCTTTCGTCTAATCCGAATTCTTGAAATAAACTTTTGCCAAAGCGGTCGTCTCTTGCGTAAGCAAGTAATAAGTGTTCAATCGAGATGTACTCGTCACCAAACTCCTGACGATAGCGTTCAGCCCGGTCTAGAAGAGAGTCTAAGCTACGTCCTAAGTATACGGAACTAATGCTACCGGAAACTTTCGGTTGGCGTTGGATAAATTGCTCTGTGCGATCTTGCAGTTTCTGCAGATTGACACCAGCTTTTGTGAAAATAGCTCCTGCTAGCCCTTCTTGTTCTAGCAAAGCCTTCATCAGGTGTTCGCTTTCGATTTGCTGATGCTGATTTTGTTTGGCAATATCAGGAGTATGCGCGATCGCTTCCCACGCTTTTTCTGTAAATTGATTTGGATTAGTTGGTTGCATAGGCTTTTTGAGGAACGAACTACAACACGCGCAAATATAACTATTGTTCTTATATGGTCATTTTAAAAAGAGGTGGATAACTAGCTGGATCGGTCTTCACGTCTTTTTAAAGTAGTATTACCGTCCGTGTGTGGGATGATAGCGCGAGCGAGGGAATTACTTCCGCAATGGTGTTTGTGAATATTGGTGTTACGGCTAGCTTGGTGTTTTGGTGTCTTAGTGTTTCAATCATTCTTTTTTCACCACTAAGACACGAAGACACCAAGGCAAATCCATAATTATTCTCTGAGTGATTGGCTGTTGACCAAGTATCGATCGCAATGTACGGGCGAAGCATTTGTATAACAATGTTTGAGTTCAATGGAAAGATTTATGTTCAAATGCTTCGGCCCCTACTTATTGCGCTAATGCAGGACGTACAACCAGATTGCGATGCGGTTCTTTGCCTCTGCTGAAGGTTTCCAAATCTCCAAATTCTTTCAAGAAGGTGTGGATTTGGCGACGTTCAGCTGAACTGAGGGATTTGATTTCCACTTCTTTACCTGTTGTCCGCACTTGCATAGCAGCTGCTTGAGCGAGCGCGCGAATTTCTGCTTGTCGCCTCACGCGGTAGCCGTTCAACTCAATTGTGTAAGAGGCTTGCTCTTCTGGCGGTTGATTTAAATTGAGAATAGAATTAGCTAAATACTGAATAGCATCTAGCACTACACCACCAGGTCCGATTAAAACCTGAATTTGTTCGGGTTTCAAATTGATTTCATCAATTATCAACCAGTAATTCTCAGGTTCAATTGACTCGCTCTCACCAGTGACAGCCGATTCTAACTTCACCTGAATTTCTGTATTGATTCCAGTTAATTGCAGCAGCGTTTTTAACCACTGCTGCCCTCGTTGCATGCGAGTGTCGACCATCATCAACCTGCGGCCTTTTTCTTAGAACTTTTTGGCTCAAACGGCAGCGTTTTTTGTTGTGCTTGTGCTTCTTTTTCCTGGGAGTCTACTATCTTTTGCAGTTCCTCTGGCAGGGGTTCGCGAGAAAGAATATAAGTTTGCAGAGTTTGGAAGATATTACCAATCACCATATACATCAGCACCCCAGCTGGCAGAGGGAAGAACAAAAACATCCCAGAAAAGATAATGGGAGTGATTTTGTTGACTGTATCTTGTTGGGGGTTGCCACCACTAGAATTTTGTCCAGAAAGCACTTGGCTGACGTAAAGGGTGATCCCAAATAGCACGACCATCGCCACGATATCCCAATGCACTGTGCCATCAGGATCGATCGCCCCAACTCTGCCTAAGGCATCAATGAACAAAAACCCTTGATCTGCTGCTAGTCCGGGAATTGTTCCCTGAATAGTGGCATCCCCTGGCTGTAAGGCTTCAATATTGCCTTCGGAATCAATTTTGATTCTTTCTTCCCCTTTTATAACTTTCCATTCAGGAACTAAATTAGTCTCTGGATGTTCTGCCAATACTGTCTGAAAGGGTTTGCCCTCAAGAGTCTGGTATTGAATCTTGGTATTTTCCCCTACCGCTAATTTATTGCCTCCAGGTAGGATAGCAATCACCTTCACATGTTCCCCGTTAGCGACGTAAATATTTTGGGGGGGAGTAGCAAAGGCCTGGGGTTGAATTCGTTCGATTTGTTCAGCAGGAAGGACTTGCAAGTTGACGGTGTAGTTAACGCTGGCAAAAGGTGAACCCCGCAACGTAGCAAACAATGCTAACAACACCGGCATTTGTAAAAGAAGTGGCAAACACCCAGCAAGAGGATTGCCAAATTCTTTCTGAACGTTGAGCATTTCTTCTTGCTGTTTTTGCGGATCGTCCTTATAGCGTTCTTTGATTTCTTGCATTCGCTTTTGCATCAAAGGTTGGACAATTCGCATCCGTCGCATATTGCGAATTGAGCCAGCACTGAGAGGATAAAGAGCAAAACGAATGATCAAAGTCAAGGCAACGATCGCCAATCCATAACTTGGCACAATACTATAGAACAAGTCTATGATTGGCAGCATTATGTTGTTCGAGAGAAACCCGATACCAAAATCCATTATTCTGAATTCAACCTGAGGTAATGTAAATTAACTAGCGATTTGAAATTTTGTTGTTTGTTGTTTGTTGTACCCTGCACTACTAGGGCATAGCCTTTCTGGCAGAGTAGGTGAAGAAGGCGCGTCTACGGAACAACTAACCACTAACTACCAACTACCAACAAGAATTCCAAAATCGGCTCACTGAATCTAATCTATCGAAATCAGCTTTGTCTGCGACTATAGTTCAACTACGGATAGCCGCACAATATTGGGAATTGGGTACTGGGTATTGGGGATTGGGATTTTTAATTGCTAGTTCCCAATCCCTAGTCCCCAGTCCTTTTCATTTCTTCGCCGCACCACTAAAATTGGGATTTTTGGCAGCGACTCTTTGACTGATGTAATCATAGATTTCCCGGAACTTTGGAATTGCCCGCAGTTCCAGACGACTACCATCTTTGAGCGTGAGCACCATATCTCCCCATAAGCCTATACCACGGGGAACTTTGGCAATTTTGACAACTTCTGAGTAGATAACATCGCTGCGATCGCGTCCCCTCCAACCTCCAGTTACAGAAACTCGGCGATCGGTAATGCGATAACGCAGCCACAATGCTCTGACAATCGCCCCGATTGTTAGTGGTAAACCTACAATAGTCAGCCCGATAAGTATGTTTATTATCAAATCCCCTATGTGAGGACCACCTTCAAAATAAACTTCTTCACGAATGCCCATTTAATACCTCAGTTTGTGCCAACAACTGCTCTAATTCTTGCAGAAATTGTTGGGTTACGCACTTAGATTCTGCTGCGGTTGGCTTTACAACCACTACTAGTCGCCATCCTGGCGACAATTTAGGCAATAACCGATGCAAAGCTGCTGATATTTGTCGCTTGAGACGGTTACGAACTACTGCCCGTTTGCTGACTTTGGTACTAATTGAAATACCAATTCGAGTAGGGACAAGATCGACTGAGTCTGTCGAGGGTGTCATCTCGCTGGCAGCATCCACAGAAGGCTTTTTTAATTGTGATGGTGGTAGGGCCCTCACAGTCAAATAAACACCATGACGACGAATGCCTTCTCGGAAAACTGCCTGGAAATCTTTTCGAGATTTAAGCCGATTTGCTTTGGGCAAAGCCACAGCTAGCTGTGATTTAAATTCCCGACTCTAAACACTGAGGCGATAACGCCCTTTTCTTCTTCTTGCCCGAATCACGTTTCTACCATCTGGTGTTCGCATTCTGGCACGAAAACCAGAGGTCTTTTTTCTTTTTCGGTTGGTTCCCTCTAAGGTTCTTCGCATACTTTTATCCTCTCCAACAATTTTTTATAAAAAACCACAATCTCCTATTATATCACGTTTAGCGAGAAAAAAGTAAAAATGCTTCTAAAAATAGTCATTTGTCATGTTCTTTGTTGACCAATGACCATTGACTAACTAATACTAAGAATCCAAGTTCCCATATAACGGGATAATGGTACATCACCGGGAGTTTGAATGAGACAGTTGAAATAGAACATACCTCCGAAAGCCGGATTTTTAACGTTAGAAAAAACTAGTTCAACGTCAGTGCCAGCTGGTACAGGCTCTTGGGGATAAATTTTAATCACGCGATTTTCCTTATCCCAATCCACCTCAGCCACTGGCACCTTTTTTTCTTTTACCCGTACTTCAATTTTTTTGGGATCAAAGGTTCCCTTGTAGTAGCCAGGATAGCTAACTATAAATTCGGAAGCAGCAAACTTCATTCTTTTCGCAGGGATTCTCAAACGATATCTATCCCAAGCATTGGTTTGTCCGCCAAAATCTAATCGAAAGGGCAGTTGATTTTCGCTTTTGACACCACTCCAAAGTGTAAAGCCTGGCAAACTCTGTGCCAAACTCACGGCTGGCGATCCTGTCAGCAAGCAGCCAGTCACCACTAAAGTAGAGAGTAAATGTCGCATATTTAAGCTCCTGTTGCAGAAATTTGGTGTTTTGTCTCAGTAACTAGAAGTAAATGTTCGTAACTAAACTTTACTACTGACTTTCTTACTATAGACATAAAATCTTGGGCAAAAGTGCCATCTGTTCTAAATTCGCCAGAATCTTTTCTCAAGATGATTGCTTGGTTTATAGTATAATTTACTACATTATTCTTTTACAGAAGCTATGACATTACAGGAATACAAGACCTGATTATAACTAGCTTGACAGTAGTTTCACTCAATGGAAAACACACTTGAAAGAGAACAATGTTTCTAAACATTTATCAGTTTATATAAAATTAAGATTTTTGTTATAAAAATTAAGCTATTTAAGAGAGCGATCGCGAGCGTAATTAGGCTAGATTGGTTACAACAAGCATTACTCACAGCAAAAATAATTCTAATTATTCGAGGATGTAGTTTGTGGGAAATTAATCCATATTGCACAATGTAAACAATGCACAACAATAGTTTTCAATCCCTAAAAGAAGTTGAAGACAAAGATATAAAACTTGGGGATCGGCATAGGATGTGCAATAAATAACCCATAAAAGCAAGTATATGTAATTGTGACATCCGCGAGCGGCACGATCGGGCTTTGCCTGGACAGGTAGAGTGGGAAAGCGTAGGTGCAATCAACAGGGAAAGCCAACAGCCGAAAGCCCCCACCCATACGCTAAGAGTCCACCAAGCAACTTTGGTGGATGAGTAAATTAACCTTTACCCGTTAACCAACACCAATCGATTTTGGGTTGGTGAATTGCTAAGAGTGCATCTATTTACTCATCGCAAAGATTTCACAGCTTGCACAAAACGATTCATCTCAAGGAGATTGCATGAGAATAGCAGTTGCTAAAGAAATAGAAGTTTGTGAACGTCGTGTGGCATTAATTCCCGATACTGTAGCGCGATTGGTAAAGCAAGGTTTAGAAGTTTGGATAGAAGCTGGTGCGGGAGAGCGAGCTTTTTTTAATGATACTGCCTATGAAGCAGCAGGAGCTACAATTATTGATGATAGTGGCAAATTATGGGGTGAAGCAGATATTTTACTCAAAGTCAGTCCACCACAAGAGCGAGAAGATGGGCGTTGTGAAATTGACTTGCTCAAAGAAGGAACTGTACTGATAAGTTTTCTCAATCCTTTAGGAAATCCGATCGTGGCACAGCGACTGGCAGAACGCAAAGTAACTGCTTTCAGCATGGAAATGATCCCCCGCACCACTAGAGCGCAGAGTATGGATGCTTTGTCGTCGCAAGCATCAATAGCAGGTTATAAAGCCGTATTAATTGCCGCAGCAGCATTACCCAAATATTTTCCCATGCTGACAACAGCTGCTGGCACGATCGCCCCTGCAAAAGTATTTATCATGGGTGCTGGTGTCGCTGGTTTGCAAGCAATAGCCACCGCCAGACGCCTGGGGGCGCTGGTAGAAGCTTTTGATATTCGTCCCGCCGTCAAAGAAGAAGTGCAAAGCCTGGGAGCGAAATTTGTAGAAATCAAATTGGATGAAGAAACAACCGCTGCTGGCGGCTACGCTAAAGAAATTTCCGAAGCCAGTAAAAAGCGTACCCAGGAAGTCGTCGCCGAACACATCAAAAATGCTGATGTTGTCATCACCACTGCTCAAGTTCCTGGCAAAAAAGCACCTCTTCTAGTCACCGAAGAAATGGTAAAACAAATGAAAGCAGGTTCGGTAATAGTAGACATTGCTGCCGAACAAGGTGGTAACTGCGCCTGCACCGATCCCGGTAAAGATATTGTCATGCACGGCGTTACTATTATCGGCCCGATTAATTTACCATCCTCAATGCCAGTGCACGCCAGCCAGTTATATGCCAAGAATTTGACATCTTTAATGCAACTGCTAATAAAAGACAAAACCCTGCAGCTTGACTTTGCTGACGACATCGTTGATGCAACTTGTATTACCCATGCAGGTGAAATTCGCTCTTCACGGATCAAAGAGGCGCTGCAAGCTATTAGCGCTCAACAGTCACCAGTTAGTTAGGGACTAGGGATTTTTTGATTTCTAGCCCCTATTCAAACATTTTGATGTAGTTAGGATTTGCTCAACATGACAGAAGCATTAATTGCGGCTTTGTTCGTATTTGTTTTGGCATCTTTTACTGGATTTGAGGTCATCAACAAAGTACCGCCAACTTTACATACGCCCTTGATGTCAGGCTCAAACGCGATTTCTGGCATTGCTGTACTAGGAGCAATTGTTGCTTCCGGTGCGAAAGAGTGGAATGTATCAGTCATTCTTGGCTTGATAGCTGTGGTACTAGCAACTATCAACGTGGTGGGTGGTTTCCTAGTCACAGATCGGATGTTGCAAATGTTTAAGAAAAAAGCAAGTTAGTGGCTGGTGGATAGTGGTTAGTGGTTAATAACCAACTACTAACTACTAACTTAATGTACAGACTTGCCATGGCACGTCTGTACAACTACTAACAATCAACTATGACCAATTACCGCTAAATCTATGACTGAGTTTCTTCCAACTGGCATTCAGCTGACATATTTAGTCGCTGCATCTTTATTTATTCTAGGTTTGAAACAACTGGGTTCTCCTGCTACAGCACGGCAAGGTAATGTCATAGCAGCTGTAGGCATGCTGTTGGCGATCGCAGCAACACTGTTGGATCGGCATGTATTGAACTACGAAATGATTTTGTTGGGGTTGGCAATTGGATCGGTACTAGGTGCGATCGCCGCCTATAAAGTGCAAATGACCCAAATGCCCCAAATGGTGGGCTTACTTAATGGGCTGGGTGGTGCTGCTTCCGCACTTGTTGCTGTCGCTGAATTTTGGCGGTTGTTGCAGCATGCTGAAGCGGTAGCCCTTGATGCCAATATTTCCATGTTGTTGGATGTGTTAATTGGTGGCGTTACCTTCACGGGTAGTATGATTGCCTTTGCCAAACTACAAGGCATAATGAGCGGTTCCCCGATTACATTTCCTTTGCAGCAACCAATCAACGCCTTGCTTTTGGGTTCCTATGCGATCGGTAGTGCTTTTTTACTCATGGAACCCCATAATCTGACCGCATTTTTAGGGTTAGTTGCAGTTTCTCTAGTCTTGGGTGTAATGTTCGTCATCCCCATCGGTGGTGGCGATATGCCAGTAGTAATTTCGCTGTTAAACTCATTCTCTGGTTTAGCTGCAGCTGCTGCTGGTTTTGTGGTGATGAACAACATGCTGATCATCGCTGGTGCATTAGTGGGAGCATCGGGTATTATCCTGACCGAGATCATGTGTAAAGCGATGAACCGCTCCCTGATTAGCGTTCTATTCGGCGCTTTTGGTACGGGTGGAAGTGCCAGTACTAGTACAGCTTCTAGTACAACTGGTCAAACTGTCCGCAGCATCGATCCCGAAGAAGGTGCAATGATGTTGGGTTATGCCCGTTCTGTAGTGATTGTTCCTGGGTACGGGATGGCGGTAGCGCAAGCACAGCATAGCGTGCGTGAGTTGGCAGATCAGCTCGAACGTATGGGTGTGGAAGTAAAATACGCTATTCACCCTGTGGCTGGAAGAATGCCAGGACACATGAATGTGTTGCTAGCAGAAGCGAACGTTCCTTATGAGCAACTGTACGATATGGAGGATATCAATCCCCAGTTTGAGCAGACAGATGTGGTGCTGGTAATTGGGGCAAATGATGTGGTGAACCCAGCGGCGCGGAGTGATGTTAACAGTCCGATTTACGGAATGCCAATTTTGGAAGTGGATAAGGCCAAGCAAACGATTGTGATTAAGCGCAGTATGAGTACGGGTTTTGCTGGTGTAGATAATGAGTTGTTCTACAAAGACAAAACCACAATGCTTTTTGGTAGTGCTAAGGATATGGTCGCGAAGTTGGTTTCTGAGGTGAAGCAGTTGTAGGGTTGAACCTCACACCTAACCCCTCTCCGTTTGCGGGGAGGGAAAACCAGTTCTCCGAATAATAAAGCCGTAAGGTACCATTCATTTCGGTACAACAACCAACAACCAATAACCAACAACCAACACTTCTACACTTCAGTTGCTAACCAAGCACGCAAAACTTCTGCCACAGTCCAAGCTTGGGCTATGCAACCTCGTGGTGTCATGGGAGGATCGCCGTCAAAGATTTCGCTGAGATTACCAAGTCCGTGGGCGTGCAGATGATTTGCCATTGGTTCGAGAAATTGTCGTGCTTGGGCGGGATGTTTATAAACCCGCAGATGTGCTATTACAAAGGGACCTATTAACCATCCCCAAACTGTGCCTTGATGATAGGCGCTATCCCGCTGACGTCGATCGCCACCGTAGTGACCTTGGTATTGGGGATGGTCGGGACAGAGCGATCGCAAGCCGTGGGAAGTTAATAGCATTCTTGCACAAGTATCCACGACGCTTTTTTGTTGAGCGGGGTTAAGGGGACTTTCAGGTAAGGAGACGGCAAAAATTTGGTTGGGGCGCAGGGATGGGTCATCACCATTTGGACCGTCGAGTACGTCGTAGCAGTAACCTGTTTGTTGATTCCAAAAGCGCGAGAATCTAGCTAAAGCACGCTCTGCGATCGCGTCGTACTCTTGGTGGGGTTTGCGGATGTGGCGGGCAAAGTTAGCCATTGTGCGTAGGGCATTGTACCAAAGGGCATTGACTTCTATTGGTTTGCCTATTCGGGGTGTCACTACCCAATCCCCAATTTTGGCATCCATCCAGGTAAGCTGCACCCCCGCTTCCCCAGCATAAAGCAGTCCGTCTGCGGCATCTAGATGAATGTTGTAGCGAGTACCGCGACAATGCCAGTCAATTATATCTGCTAATACGGGAAAAAGTTCTTCTAACAGATCGTCGTCTTCGGTGGCGTTGTAGTAAGCACGTAGAGCTTCAAAATACCAAAGACTTGCATCAACTGTGTTGTATTCTGGTGTTTCACCTGCATCTGGAAAGCGATTTGGCAGCATCCCCTGGTCTACATACTTGGCAAAGGTACGCAAAATTGAACGGGCAATTTCTGGGCGACCTGTAGAAAGGGTTAGCCCTGGTAGGCTAATCATCGTATCTCGTCCCCAGTCACCAAACCAGTGATAGCCTGCGATGATCGTTTTGCCATGAATTTCATCAGATAAGGGACGATCCACAATAAATTGATCGGCGGCTAATATTAAACGATTTATCCAAGCTGGAGTTTCTTTAGCGTGGGATGAACGATTGGATTTCCAGACTGCAATTAACTTTTGTTCTTGGGCGTGGCGGAGTTTGAGGGCCGCTTCACCATTGAGGTCCGGCTGCTTTTCTGTGCTGGCGACAAAAGTTAGAGATTCTCCAGGATTGAGAGTAACTTGGAATGTACCGGCATGTAAATGGTCTTCACGATCGCTTAGTCCTCGGTAGCGTTCTGCTGCTAAGTCAAAACCGTAGTACCAATTGTGAGCGGGGATAGCGTTGGCATTTTTGCACAACAGGTAAAGCG
>JANZYY010000098.1 GCA_026419705.1 Fischerella sp. | reverse complement strand
TCGGTCAACACTGTGCAATAGGTCCTGGTTGCTACATTACCGACCACGATCACGGTCTTGATTTAAATTGCACACCTCTTGAGCAACCAATGGTTGCTAAATCCACACAGATCGGCGATCGCGTTTGGATTGGCGCAAATGTCACTATTCTCAAAGGTGTGACTATTGGTAGAGACTCTGTGATTGGTGCAGGAAGTGTAGTTACTAAGGATATCCCAGCACAGGCGATCGCAGTGGGAGTACCGGCTAAAGTGATTAAGTACCGGAGCTAGTTGTGACCCTAACTCAAAACCTGGCTGATTTAGTATCTATTGGTATTACAACTAAAAATCGCTGGCAAGATCTTAAAACTACACTCACCAAGATTGCAGAAAGCGACTTAAAAGAACTACCCATCCTCATCTTTGATGATGGTTCCGATCAACCCTGTCCGTTTGATATTTCAACTTTTCCCCTCAAAATTAAACTGCAGCGATTTGCACAATCAAAAGGATTGATTGTCCGTCGCAACCAATTAGCGCAGGTAATGCAGACCAAATATTATCTCAGCTTAGATGATGATTCTTTTCCTGTAGCAGGTTCCCTACAAGCTGCTGTGGAATTTGCAGAATCCCGGGAAAACATCTTCTGTCTCAGCTTTCCGGTTTTCAACCCAATTCTCAAAGAACATCAAAATCGGTCTCTCCAAACACAGCCCTACCCCGTCAGATTCTTCATTGGTTGCGGTCATCTCCTCCATCGTCAACACTTTTTGCAGCTGGGTGGATATCGTGAAGAACTGATCCATCAAGGAGAAGAAATGGAGATCGCTGCTAGAGCTTTTCAAGCAGGTTTGTACTGCTATCATTTCCCTGATTTTCAGATCCATCACACCGCCTCCAATATCGCTCGTAATTGGTGGCGTATGGATTATTACGGTGCACGCAATCATGTTTTATGGAATAATTGGTTTGTCCCAAATGAGTTAGAGTGGATCAAACAAATTCGAAGTTTTACTGCCAGAGTTATTCTTGCTATTAAGGTCAGCCGTATAGGATCAATACAAGGACAGATCGCCGGCATCAGGGATACCTATATTTATAAAAAATATCGTCAAAAGATGTCTATACAAATTTTTAGACAGTGGGAAAGTTTGCCTCCCCATTAAAAATTGCTATAGTAAAATACATCAACCCGCACTATAAAAATCAGAATTTATTTATGAATCGCCGTATTTTTTTAACCTATGTGGGTCTGGGGTCGGCAATCAGTAGCTTACCTCTGATGATTTCTAATGACTCGTCTTCATCTACATATAAAAAGCCGAGTAAAATGAGGCATTCGCAAGCTGAAAATGTGCCGACAAACTTTGTTAATGTTAAGCAATTTGGCTCGCTGGTGAGCGGTATTACAAACGATCCTAATATTATTGCAGCTAACACAGCAACTATTCAGACTGCAATCAATGCTGTGGGAAAAAATGGTGGGGGTAATATCTACATACCTGCTGGTGTTTACCAAGTAGCCCCACCAGATTTAACAATTGAAAATCCATCTTCAATCGCAATCAACTACGACAACATTACCCTGTTTGGGGACGGAATTGGAAAGACTATCATTCAAAGTAGAGGTGATTGGTCTGTTATTAACGGAAAGGCGATCAGAGGTCATGGAATTCTGATCGAAGGTACTTTAAATGCCCCTCCCAGGAAAAACGTTGCCATCAAAAACTTAGAGTTAAGTGGAGGTACCACGGGATTTACGGGAAATCGTGGCTTCCCAGCCGATCCTGTTACAGGTGATGGTTGGGATATAACTCATAAAGGTATTGTTTTAGATTTTGATAAATCCTTGGACAACATCACTATTGATTCTGTTTACGTCCATGACTTTAGAGGAGAATTAATTTATGGTGGAGGAATTTGGATTGGCAAAGTCACGATATCAAATACAAAACTGCACAGTTCTAACGCTTCAATGCTGAGCATTTTCGCGGAGCTGGCGGTCACGAACTGCGAATTTTCTCAAACAGCAAATGCATGGGTTGAATATGCACCTGTTTCACCTAATAAAACTGTTTATTTCGATCAATGTATATTTAAGGATTCTATTGCAAATGGTTTTGTAGTTGCCCAAGGTAATTTACCTGCAGAGCAAAAGCAGATCGTAACTAACTGTTCATTTTACAACTCTCCCTCTGGTATTTGTGCTTTTGGAGGCGCCAGCAATTTTATTGTTAAAAACAATAGATTTGTTGATTGTGATAATGCACTTTTTACTTCCGGAGAAAATCATGGTATAGAATTTTATGGTAATGAAATCAAAGGTGAAACCAGACCAGTGACAACAGCGTACATTTGGAGTAAATTAAGTAAAGTTTATATTAAAAAAAATCGTCAGAAATGTGCTTCTGGCTTGAGAAAAATACCTTGCATTTTTTATTATGGCGATCTGCAAGATATAGTGATAGAAGAAAACTGGTTCGAGAATTGCTGTACCCCTGAACAAGCTGCTCCTCTGACCAATGAGCGTCCATTATTTCGCAACAACCAATACGTGAATGCGGAAAGACGAGATTCGCAAGGAAGCGCTAATTTGTGGTATCAACCACCGTATTTTCTTGAGCCAAAATGTGAAGAGATTATGGTAGTCAACAATACGGATAATCTAGTCATAGAAGTAGGTATGAAAACAAATTACTATGTTGACGAACAAGAAGTTTTGATTACTGGAGATAGAGATAACAGACAAGTCAAGTTTCCTCAAAACTCCAATACTATTCAATGCCAAAGTGATAGATACGTCAGTGGTAAAGGCGAAAAGCTAAGACTGAGATTTCGAAAATCTGAGAATAAGTGGTATGAAGTATCTTACTCAGCTACTTAAGCATAAATTTAAAGTTTCTCAGAAGAATCGCCAAGCAAGCTGTTCATGAAATCACAACAATTGCCTTTGTGGATATGCTGTCAATTAGGAGCGCGCGAGCATTACGCTATTCCACGCACATTACATCAAGCTGGACAACTTGCCCATCTGATTGTTGATGTCTGGGTGAGACCGAAATCTGTACTAAACCGACTACCGAAATCTTGCTTAGCTCCATTAAGAGAACGGTTTCATCGCGATTTAGCCGAAGCTTCCGTATACTCCTTTAACCACTCTTTGATTCGCTTTGAAATAGCTCAGCGAATCCAAAAAACTTCCGAATGGGAACGCATCATCGCCCGTAATCACTGGTTTCAAAAACAGACAGTACAGTTACTAAATGCCATTACTCCCCTAATTAACTTCCGCCCGACTCTATTAGCTTATAGTTATGCTGCTTTAGAAATTTTCCGCTATGCCAAAATTCAAGGCTGGCGTACCATCTTAGCACAAATAGATCCAGGTCCTGTAGAAGAGCAATTGGTTTTAGAAGAACACGCTAAACATCCAACTTATCAGTCGAGCTGGAAACCTGCTCCACCAGAGTACTGGCGCAGCTGGCACCAAGAATGTTCTCTCGCTGACCGGATTATCGTTAATTCAATGTGGTCAAGCCAAGCCTTACAGCAAGTAGGTATTTCAGAAGACAAAATTGACATCATTCCCCTTGCTTACCAAGCATCCGAGGAAGCAATCTATTTTGTCAGAACTTACCCTTCGAGTTTCTCAGTTGAACGCCCACTAAGGGTGTTATTTTTGGGACAAATCATTTTGCGTAAGGGCATGATTGCATTGTTGGAAGCTGCTGAAATTTTACGCGATCGGCCAATAGAATTTTGGTTGGTTGGTAAATCAGACATTGCTCAATTTCAGCAGTCTCACTTACAGGTGAGATGGTTTGGTGCCGTATCCAGAAGTACAACAGCTCAGTATTATCAGCAGGCTGACGTTTTTTTATTCCCTACACTTTCTGATGGTTTCGGGCTGACGCAGCTAGAAGCCCAAGCTTGGAAACTGCCGATTATTGCCTCGCGATTTTGTGGTCAGGTCGTGCAAGATCGAGTCAATGGATTGATTTTGCCGGAAGTTACAGGGAAAGCGATCGCCCAAGCTCTTTTATTTTGTTTGCACAATCCTCGACAACTAGAAGCTTTTGCCAAACAATCTATTGATAGTTCTTGTTTCAGCCTGTCACAATTGCAGCATTATTTCCGAGCTTTATCCCATGCCACTGTTTGATTTTCCAGAGCTAGCTTGTACCCAAATTGCCCTCATCCTTTTCAGTGGGATTTGGATGCTGCGACGCAATGACGAAGTCCCGTTAATTATCAGCAGCTTCTTATTTTACGTTAGCTCTTACCGGTACTGGGCTGTCACTAATGGTTTGGGTAGTTGGGTCACTCTTGGTAAATTAGGCAACTTTGAACCTATTACGTCGGAAGCAGCTCTAGTTGCATTACATTATATTGTCCTAGGTCACATCTGCTTAATTACAACTTATGTGTTATGCCACAAGCAAACTTTGCCAATTATCGAACCAATTGGCGATCGCTTCTTGTTAGCGTGGCTATATCCCAAAGCTATCCGTTTCGGTCTATTTTGCTTACCCTTAATCCTGATTGCTCGCAACCAAGTAACTGCACAAGTAGCTAGCGGAAAATCTTTGGCTTTTGGGGTGAGCAGTTATTTATACTTATTTCCCATGGTTTTAGTCGGAATTGCTACCCTCATCCTTTGCGTATGGAAATTTGGTGGCTTTCCTTCCCAGCAATCTAAAATCATGGCTTTCCTAATCCTAGCCGGCGTCTCATATTACACTTATTCTCCCTACACTCGCTTCCAATTTTTAGGATGGCTCATAGCCAGTTCCATCATCCTGTCATCTTCCTATCGATCCAGAACTCGTCTGATTATTTTTAGTCTTGTTGCAATCTTAAGCATTGGTGTATTTGCCGTCGCAGGCGCCATGCGAAATACTGAAGTAACAGGAGACGCTTTAAATCAAGCAGCCCTAGAAAGATCTTTCAGTGCTGAAGACGCCAACATGCTGGACGGCTTCGTAATTCTACAGCAAGTCTACCCCAAACGTTTAGACTACTCTTTGGGTATGGATCATCTAGAAATTCTGATGCGTCCTATCCCTAGAGCTTGGTGGCCAGAAAAACCAGTAGGGGGTTATATGAATAAACTTGGTCTTACTATCAATAAAGGAGCAGGTACCTTAGGAATTTCACCAACATTATTTGGAGACTTTTATGGAGAAGGTGGAGCAATAGGAATTATCTTTTTCTCAGTTGCTTACGGAATGATTTTAGCCAACATAGTAAATTGCTGTGCTAGGATTCACCCTTTCGCCAGCGTCCTGATCCGCGCCATACTTTGTGCATGTCTGATACCTCTTTTGCGTGGCGGAGACTTACCTGGAATTTTTGCTTGGTTTGGTATGGCTTTTTGGCCGTGTTTCTTGTTGCTGTGGATGAAACGCAAATATTTTAGATGGAATTCATTCTCAATCGGAAACCCTTACCTGTACACCTCATTTGAACAACAAAAATAAATAAAGCTATGCATGTAGTTGTGATTTTCCACAATATCGGAGGTTATCACGCCGCCCGACTGCGTGCTGCTTATGAAGCGTGTCAGCACAAAGGTTGGAATTTTACAGCAGTTCAAGTTACAGACAATACAAAAGAACACCCTTGGGGTGATATGCACCAAGAAACTACATTCCCCATCAAAACCTTATTGCCTGTAGCTACCAAACCACCTTCAACCGATCGCAGTTTCACTTCTAGTGTATCAGCCTCCTTACTACCTGAGTTGTTGGATACTCTCAAACCAAGTGTCGTCGCTATCCCTGGGTGGGGATTTCCAGTCAGCCGCGCTGCACTTTCCTGGTGTCAACGCCACCAAGTTTCAACAATTCTGATGAGCGAGAGTAAATGGGATGACGAAAAGCGACAATGGTGGAAAGAACTACTGAAATCCTGGCTTTACGTTCGAAAGTATGATGCTGCACTTGTCGGTGGTAAATTACACCGTGATTATCTGATCCAGTTAGGCTTTCCTCCCGAAAAAATTTTTCTTGGTTACGATGCGGTTGACAATGATTACTTTACCAAGTGTGCAAGCTCAGCAAGGTTGAACCCTGCTGCAACAAGACAACGACAGCCAGCAATACCAGCAAAACCTTATTTTCTCATTGTCACTCGATTGATCAAACGCAAAAACGTCTACCGTTTCGTAGAAGCATTTGCAGCCTATCGCCAAGACATTGGAGCCGAACAAGCCTGGGATCTCGTCATTTGCGGTAGTGGAGAAGAAGAACGCTCCATCCGCAATCTCATCGCCGCTCGAAGTTTAAACGACTGCGTTCATTTGCCCGGTTTTATCACTTATCAACAAATAGGAGATTGGTATGGATTAGCCAACGCTTTTGTGCATCCTGCTTCTCAAGAGCAATGGGGCTTAGTGGTGAACGAAGCTTGTGCTGCTGAACTACCAATCCTATGTAGCCGAACAGTAGGAGCTAGTTACGAACTCGTTCAAGATGGTCAAAATGGTCTGCTATTTGACCCAGAAAATAGGCAAGACATGACTCGTACATTATTAAAAATTCATCAAATGGATTTAGATTCTAGATTGCAAATGGGACGATTAAGCCACAAGATTGTAGCTGCTTATGGTCCTCAAAACTTTGCCGACGGTCTTTTAAAAGCTATCAATGCAGGAAGTCTAAAAACCGGCACAAATGCATTTTAAACATCCCTGAATCATGGCATGATTGAAACCGTTACCATTCCACCTGAATCACGATACATATACAAATCAAAAACTCAGTTTTTAGTGTCTTGGTGACTTGCCAATATACTTTTTATTTTTTAACCGAATTAGTTGCCAGCTGCATTTCCTTGTCAGCGCAGCGTGACTTGCAAGTGAAATTTATATATGTATTTAGCCTGTTATGAAAATTTTATTGCTCGCACCTTACGTTGGAGCTACTTATGGTGGAACATCGAAAGTTGTAACTGAGTTAGTTCAAGGAATTGGTCGCCTTGGTGTCAATATTGACCTTGTCACAACACCAGCTAATGGTTCCGAGCGATTAGATGTACCTTTAAATACTTGGATTCAGGAAAAATGCTACCGAGTGCGGTATTTTCCCTGCTGGTATAGAAATGACTTCATCATTAGTCCATCTCTGATTGGCTGGTTATTTAAACATGTGGTTGATTATGAATTAGTACATACGCACACAGTTTTTGCGCCGTTAATTTCATTAGCTCACTGGATATGTCTTTTTTCGCATATTCCATATATAGCAACTCCTCATGGAATGTTAGAGCCTTGGGCACTGTCTTATAAAGCATGGAAAAAACAAATTTATTATGCTTTATTTGAAAAACCAGCATTACAACAGGCTAGTGCTATCCAAGCCACGGCTACTTCTGAACTAAGTAATGTCAAGTCTCTTGGATTTAAGAATACTTTTTTAGTTCCTAATGGTATTCACTGTCAAGAATTTATTGCTTTATCAGATCCAGAAGTTTTTTATCATCAATTTCCAGCGACACGCGATAAAATTTTAATTCTATTTCTGGGTCGGATTGATCCTAAAAAAGGTCTGGATTTACTCGCACTTGCTTTTGCAAAAGTCCACGCTCAGTTTCCCAAGACGCACTTAGTGGTCGCAGGTCCTGATAGTATTGGATTTATGTCAACAGCACAACATTATTTTGCACAGACTGGATGCTTAGATGCTGTCACCTTTACAGGAATGCTGACGGGAAAATTGAAATATGCTGCGTTAGCAGCAGCTAATTTATATGTCGCTCCTTCATATTCAGAAGGCTTTAGCATGTCTGTTTTAGAAGGTATGGCTTCAGGATTACCTTGCGTAATCACTACTGGTTGCAATTTCCCAGAAGCAGCAACAGCTCAAGCAGCTCATGTAGTTGATGTTAGCGCCGACGCGATTGCAGCGGCTCTGATTCATTGCTTGAGTAATCCTCAACAGGCAAAAGCGATGGGCGATCGCGCTCGTAATTTTATTCTCCAAGATTATACCTGGGATCGCGCTGCCGAAAAGCTAATACACATTTACCAGGCGGTGATGAATGGAAAACCTTTGTCAGAAGATCTTGGATAAACTCATTAATCACAAAAGCAAAAAGGGTGTTGCATTCCATGGGGATGAATAATCAACCGCCATAGACGCGCTCAAGCAGCTGACCGCAGGGTAGACGCCAACAACACCAAGAATTGAATTTTTCAATGAAAAGAGAAAATAAAATCATGCCGCTGTCTGTGCAACGCTGGAAAAAGCCTCATCATCAACTTCAAAAATATTGGACTTTGATTTTAGCAGGTGCGATCCTTGCCTTGGTGTTCGTTATTCCTGTGCGTTTAGCAATAGCGATCGCCCAAGCACCCCAACCCCAAGCCTTTTTAACTTTGGGTGGCGACCCTGCTAGAGAAAATTTGACTGTTGAACTTGCTCACTGGTATCCATATTTAGAAATTTGGGTGTCTTCTCCTCCAGAACCAGAGAAAACCAAGAAACTTTTTGAATCTGCAAATATCACCGCTGCAAGGTTACACATTGACCTTCGTGCTTTTGATACTGTTACCAACTTTACTACCCTTGTTCCGGATTTTCATAGACGCGGAATTCAGCACCTGTTCTTAATTACCTCCGATTTTCACATGCCCAGAGCCAAAGCGATCGCCACTCTGGTTCTTGGTAGCCAAGGTATTGCCTTTACGCCCCTGTGCGTAGCATCAAACCGACCTAATGAATCTAGCTTCCGTATTGTTCGTGATATTTGTCGCTCCCTATTTTGGATTGTCACAGGTCGTACAGGAGCCAGCCTCAAGTCAAATCTTGTTCTTTCTGAGAATGTGTGATTAAAGATACACTATATTTGCAGTTCTAGCACCACCCACCAGCAAAGAACTTTTATGCTATTTCCCCAGGAAACCCTGCCATTACTGAAGAAGTAATCAGCTTTTTTGACAAACTTACTAAATAGTAAAGTGAAACTGAAATGAACATTCTTGGAATTAACGCCTACCACGGCGATGCTTCAGCTTGCCTAATCCAAAACGGTCAACTCGTTGCTGCAGTGGAAGAAGAACGCTTCACGCGCATCAAACACTGGGCGGGGTTTCCAGCCCAATCTATTCGTTATTGTTTGCAAGTGAGTGGTATCAGCGCAGCAGATTTAGATCGTGTCGCTGTCTCCTTCAACCCCAAAGCCAATCTCAACCGCAAACTACTTTTTACCCTACAAAAACGTCCCTCCCTGTCATCACTTCTGGATCGGTTCAGCAAACAAAGTAAATCCGCCAGCCTCAAGCAACAGTTAGCAGATGCTTGTCACTGTCAACCAGAAGATATTCGCGCCCCAATCCATGCACTGGAACACCACACAACTCACCTAGCTAGCGCTTTTTTAGTTTCCCCGTTTGAAAAAGCTGCAATTTTATCTATTGACGGGATGGGAGATTTTGTGAGTACCCTTGCAGGCGCAGGCGAAGGTAATCATTTAGAATACTTCTCTCGTACTTACTATCCTCACTCCATCGGTTATCTTTACAATGCCATCACCCTATATCTGGGTTTTCCTGCCTATGGTGATGAATACAAAGTCATGGGATTGGCACCTTACGGAGAACCCGAATATGTGGAAGCCTTCCGGCGGATTATTTATCCCAAAGAGGATAGTTTTGAATTAAATCTGGACTACTTCACTCACCATGAGCAAGGTATTGCCATGAAGTGGGACAATGGCGCCCCCTATGTGGAACCATTCCATAGCCCAGAACTAGAAAAATTATTAGGCCCGGCGCGACAACCTAAATCAGAACTTACCTCCAAACATCAAAACATTGCCGCATCTCTGCAAACAGTAACCGAGGAGATTATATTTCATTTAATTAACCGCTTGAGCGATCGCTACCCTTGTGAAAATCTTTGTTTAGCGGGTGGTGTTGCGATGAATTCCGTTGCAAACGGTAAAATTACTCAAAACACTGCCTTTAAAAACGTCTATATTCCCGTAGGTGCTGCTGACAATGGTACATGTATTGGAGCAGCCTTCTTTGTTTGGAACCAAATCCTCAAACAACCTCGGAATTTTGTTTTAAATCATGCTTATTGGGGTTCGGAATTTACTGAGGAAGAATGCTTGCTAGCGTTGCAGTCTCATAACTTGCAACCCAAACATCTAGAAAGAGAAGCCCTACTACACCAAGTTGTAGATGCTTTATGTGAAGGAAAAGTAGTTGGTTGGTTCCAAGGCAGAATGGAATTTGCTGCTAGGGCTTTAGGAAATCGTTCTCTGCTTGCGGATCCGCGTCGCTCAGATATGCGCGACATTATCAACCTCAAAATCAAATTCCGGGAAAAGTTCCGTCCCTTCGCCCCCAGCATTTTAGAAGAAAAGGTGGGCGAATACTTTGAAATCAATGAGCCAGCCCCATTCATGGAAAAAGTCTTTAAAATTCGTCCAGAAAAAAGAGAACTTATTCCTGCTGTTACTCATGTTGATGGTACAGGGCGCTTGCAAAGTGTCAGTCGCACAACCAACCCTCTCTACTGGGATCTAATTAATACCTTTGCTCAACGTACTGGCATTCCCATTGTTCTCAACACTTCTCTTAACGAAAACGAACCTATCGTTCGGACTCCCACAGAAGCCATTCAGTGTTTTTTAAGAACGAATATGGATGTCCTAGTCTTAGGTTCATATTATGTGGAGCGTAGTGATATGAAATCATAGTCTGGGTATCATACCTCCACTCGCTCGCAGAGCTTATCAGTTCCATCCCTGTTTTCAGTATAGTTACCCTGACCGAGACAATTTTAGATTTTAGATTTTGAATTATAGATTTAATCCAAAATCCTTGCATCCAAAATTTCTACAGACCTCGGTATAGACCGGAGCCAATCTGAATTAGCCTACAAGCCCGACATGGACGATCGCATGCAACTTTCTTGCATGTGTCCTGAGCGATACTGATATCTGAGGTATTAGTTTAGAGATTTTGGCTGCAAAATTTTTGCAACATATCTATATCTACTCTTGTTTCCTTGTCATTGGCGGACAAAGAGCAATCAAACTCAAATTCAAGCAGCAAGCACAAAACTGAGATGGTAAAAAACTGGGCGTTGGCGATCGGTATTAATCACTATGAGTTCCTGCAACCGCTTAAGTATGCAGAGCGGGATGCACAGTTGATACAACAGTTTTTTCGCCATGAAGCAGGTTTTGAGCGGGTTTTGTTGTTCTCCGATCGCTCACCCGATTTGGCTGGAACATCAACTCGTCCCAACCGTGCTAATTTGTGGCAATTTCTCCAGCAGTTCTTTGAAAGACCCTTGCTAAAACCAGAGGATAACTTTTGGTTTTTCTTTAGCGGTCATGGGATGGTACATAACGGCCATGACTACCTTATGCCCTGTGATGCTAATCCAGAAGATATAGAAAATACCGCAATTTCTGTTCGCGATCTGATTGAACGCTTGCATCGGTGTGGCTCTGATAATATCATCCTAATTTTTGACGCTTGTCGCTACCAAAACAAAAAGACTGGGGAAGGAATTGGGCGACAAACTCAACAGATAGCATGTAAAACTGGAGCGATCGGCATTTTCGCTTGTGGTCCCGATGAACACTCCCATGAAATCGACACACTGCAAAAAGGAGTTTTTACCCATGCACTCTTAGAAGGTTTAGGCAATCAAGGACAATGTGCCACAATCGAGCGCTTGAACCAATATCTGAGTTTTCGAGTACCGCAACTTGTGAGCCAATACAAAAATACTCGCCAGACACCACACATAGTTGCTGAGCCGAAAACAAAGTTGCGCCTGATTCTTCTACCAAAACATGCAACTTTAGACGATATTGCCACATTAAAAATAAGTGCTTTTCAGGCGGAAGACGATCGCGATCTGGCCGCTGCAGAGCAACTATGGATGCAAGTGCACGCAGCAGTTTCCATTCCAGATATGGATTTCATAGAAGCTATTCAAAGAATCGCCCAGCTACGAGCGGAATTTCCTCAGTCTTGTACCAATCTAGCCCTCCAATCTGCTTCTGTGCGAAGAAATGGAGGTTTTTGCTGGCCACTGCCAACTACCGAAGTCACAAATAGCAATCTTTGCTTAGAAGAGATAAGTAAAATACCAGAAAACTTTCTGAAAGTAAGCGATACTACTATACTTCCTCATTATACATACAAAATTAAAGATAATTATGCCAATCTCTATTCCGAACAGGAAAT
>JANZYY010000097.1 GCA_026419705.1 Fischerella sp. | reverse complement strand
CAAGGGAGCCGCAGCGTTACCTTTATATATTTGAGTGCAACGGGCCAAAATTAGTTCTGGTGAGCCTTTGGTGAACATCAAGTAACCCTCGGAGTTGACAAGACGAGCGATCGTGGGATCGACATCTGTTAAAGGTGACACACCAGTTTCTACTTGCTCAACCTTACAGATCACACTCATCCGCTTGCGTTCCGAGGAAAACGGAAATTCGCCCACCCGAGGCAATTTACTACCCCACTGATCTTTTTCGATACCTCCTTTTGCAGCCAGCGTCACCAATGCTCCCTCTGTCGGATCTCCTAGAATCGTCCACTGTCCTTGTTGCTGTTGCAAAACTGAATCATTACAAACCGCACAGGCGACTAACAAAGCTTGCAATTCTGGATAATCTTGTACTTCAACTTTTTTGCCTTGCAGTTGAAACTCGCCTGTGGGGGCGTAACCTTCTCCTGTAACGCGGAATTCTCTATTAGCAATTATTGGAGATCGATTTCCACTGTTACCGTCTTGGGGGTCTAAATCGCCATTGGGGTTGGGACCATTCGTATACACAGATTGCACCACCATCTTGTTTTGAGTCAGGGTACCGGTTTTATCGGAACAGATAGTGGTGACAGAACCCAAGGTTTCCACTGCTGGCAGTTTGCGGATCAAGGCATTGCGGCGCACCATCCGCTGAGTTCCCAATGCTAGGGTCACGGTAATCACAGCAGGTAAACCTTCTGGCACTACAGCCACTGCCATACTCAGCGATACTTCCAACAGTTCTTGCAGGTTTCCGCCACGCAGCAGACCAACAACAACGACAACGGCTACCAAAACCAAAGAACCCGTTACCAAAACGTTACCAAGCTGCGTCATCCGCTGCTGTAAAGGGGTGGGTTCACTTTCTACACCCTGTAACAAGGCAGCAATTTTACCTAGTTCTGTTTGCATGCCGGTGCTTGTGACCAGAACTTTGCCTCGTCCTTGGACAACTTCTGTACCTTGGAATACTAAATTAATGCGATCGCCTAAACTTGTCTCTTCAGGTAATGTGATTTCTGCCTGCTTGCTAACCGCTTCGGCTTCACCTGTGAGTGCTGACTCCCGCACTTGCAAATTGGATGCCTCTAGCAAACGCCCATCTGCTGACACTTGCACCCCTGCTTCCAACAGCATCACATCTCCTGGAACAATATCCTTGGCTGCTACCTCCATTGGTTTGCCGCCACGAATCACCCGCACATGGGGAGAGGCAAGTTTTTTCAGGGCTGCGAGGGCTTTTTCGGCACGGCTTTCTTGAACGTAGCCAAGGATACCATTGAGGACGACAATCGCTAAAATGGCGATCGTATCTTTGAACGGTACCTCACCCGGTTCCAGTTGCCCCCCTTGCCAAGCCAGCAGGTCTAAAACCCCGGAAACCATAGCCACAGCGATCAGCATCAACAACATGATGTTCTTGAACTGATCCACGAAAATTTCCCAAGCACTGCGACCACCAGTTTCTTCTAGTTCGTTGGGGCCGTATTTTTGCAACCGCTGTTGTACTTCTTCAGGTGATAAGCCAGTGTCTGCATGAGTAGAGAGCAGTTCTATTGCTTTATCAACTTCTAAGCTATGCCAAACGGTAGTTGAATCAGGCAGAGAATGAGCAGACATCTTGTGGGTCACAGGAAATGGTTACAAAATTCGATCATAATTTAGTGATAGTTGGAAAAACCATCAACTAAAGTTACATTAGGGATATTACCAAACCGTAGAAATTTAAGTGTGATTCCTGACATCTCCCCATTTTTTTCTACGACGCTATCTATGTGTGATTACCTAAGAAAAGGAATTTATAGCACATATTTTTGATAGTTGCGAGTTATAAAAATAGAGAGTGAAATCGCACCACAAACATACCAAAATAGATTCCAGGCATGCTAAATCTTTGAATACATTAGTTTAATATGAGTTTTGCTCTTCCCAGTTTGACCGCTAGCCAGATGTTTGAGCAAAAGACAATTCGACCAATCGGTGCTGCCGTTTTGGGCGGTATCGCTTTCTTCCAGGATACCCTGATTGCGATTGACTCTTCTAAAGGGTATCTGCTGCAAATAGACCCTTCCACTGATAACACCAAAATCATTAATCCTCACCAAAGCAGAGAATTTGCAGAAGTAACAGGTTTGGCTATTTGGGAAGATACCCTTTGGGTCACAAGGGGCAACAATGTTTATTTGTGTAAATTATCTTCTTTGGGTTTGGAACATTTTGTTACCTTACCTTACCCTGCGAATGGAATTGCTGTTTGGGAATCAACCATCTATGTCAGTTGCCAAAAATTGGGAGATATTCTGATTTTTGACCGCAATACGCGCAAAGAAATTACCAGATTTTATGCCCCTGGAGTAGGGGTGGAAAATTTAGCTGTAACCGAAGAAATCCTTTGGGCTTGCGACAACACAGAACAAACTGTTTACTGTATAGACAGAGCGACTGGAGAAGTTCAATTTAGCGTGCTAACACCGTTTGAATCTCCTACAGGTATCGCAGTAAAGACGGATGGGCAAACAGGCCGACAAACTCTCTACGTCGCCTATGCTTCTGAAGAACCTTATATTCGTGATAACCCAAATGCTGACCCAAACCACGAATTAACCTACCGCGATCGCACTTTCATTCATCCACTCCACTATCGTTACTACCCAGAAAAGCACTACGCCCTCTCGAATGGCTATCTCATCGAAATGTCTTATGTGGAGGAAATTTCACCTCTTGAAGAAGTTTACTTACAAGAGTTAGAATGGCGCATTGCCCTACCCAGTGACACCGATCGCCAAAAAGTGAAACACGTTGAACACATTGGGCTGCCTTTTACAGAAGAAGCGATCGATGGGCAACGGGTAGCAGTATTTAAATTTGATGTCCTTGCTCCTGGCGAACGGCACATCTTTGGCTGGAAAGCCGTGTTGGAAGTCCGAGGTATTAAATATCGCCTCACTCCCTCAGATGTGGAAAACATTCCCGAACTACCACCAGAATATAAAAGTCGCTACCTCATTGATGATGACGAACTGGCAATGGATACTAGCATTGTCCGTCGTGCTGCTGAACAAGCAATTGGTACGGAAACCAATTTGCTGCGGAAAATGTACAGTATTCGTAACTATGTCTACGATCGGTTATCCTATGGCATCAAACCCCATATAGATACTCCCGATCGAGTTTTAGAACGGGGTGTTGGTTCTTGTGGAGAATATGTAGGTGTTTTGCTGGCCTTGTGCCGTTTAAATGGTATAGCTTGTCGCACTGTCGGACGCTACAAATGTCCCCCCTATGCAGAACATCAAGGCGTCCCCCTCCAACCAGACTACAATCATGTTTGGCTAGAATTTTACATACCAGGTTTTGGCTGGTTGCCAATGGAATCTAACCCTGATGATATCGGCAATTATGGACCTTATCCCACGCGCTTTTTTATGGGCTTGTGTTGGTATCACATTGAAATTGGCAAAGGAATTCCCTTTGAAACTCTAACAAGTAAAGGCGTAAGACTCACAAAAGAAGATATTTCAATTGGTGAATTAGCGATTAATCATATTCGGTTTACGATTCTAGGAGAATTGCCACCGTTTTAATGATTGTTAGTTGTAGAGACGCTTCAAACAGCGCGTCTGGTCATCAGCCATGGCACGTCTGTACCTTGGTTAGTAGGGACAGGTTTTGATAGAAATTTTGTCATCTCACCTCTAAATATCATGGCTAAACCCGCCCGTACAGTAGTTAGTAGTTAACGGTTAATTATTACTAAATGGTGCAATCAATTGTTTTGTGGTACGAGCATCCTAGCCGCCGATGAGGATCGGCTAAGGTCTGTTTTCAAATCCCAAGTGAGGCCATTCTAGATTTTCGGATCTCCGATTATCCTCCTTGGAAAGTACCAGACACGTACGCCGCAGGTGTAGGTGTCCGTTACATTTCCTTATATCTTGCACCACTTGCAACAGCCACCAGACAGCAGCCCACTACCCTCGTTATCAGGTTGAAGCTGGTAACGAGAATTTCCCCTTTCTTAGGAGGGGTTATGGGGGATCTAACAAGACAAAAAACACCTCCTAGAAGCCCATCCCACAATCAAGCCATAGTGCAACAAAGCCGTTTTGTCACACCACGAATTAACCACTACCAACTTTGGTTTGTGAAGCTTTAAAAGCAGAAAATTCGCAGATAGAATTAAATGGACAAAAGCGGCAGTGATAACCAGGATTAGGTGGAAATATTTGACTAAAATCACCAGCATGCTGCTGATATCTATGCAAATCTTGTTGGTGTTTTTGCGCAATATTAGCTAATTCAAATTCAATCAAATCTAATTCATCTTTAGTAACACTAATTAATTCAGATTTTTTACAAAATTCCAAATTATAAAAGGAAGCCACAGCTTTATATTTAGGGTAAAGATAACGAGCAGCTAACAAATACACTAAAGCCTGCCTACGGTCAAAAGCAGACTTACCTGTTTTGAAATCGACAATATGTAAATTGCCTGAGGATTCTATAAAAATACAGTCCATAGCTGCATATAAACGGAAGCAATAATGCTTCTGTTCAATTAAAATTGGTTTGGGAAAACCTTCATCACCACGAGTTAATAAGACAATACGCTTACCTGAAAGTAATGGAGCATCGTGATATTTTTTCAAAATTAGCAGGACGCGCTGTTGAACTTCATGAGATGAATTACCTAATTTTAGTATTTCTGCGACTTTTTCCACGCCATCTGATTGATTTAACAGATCTCTGTTGTAATGAAGCTCATAAATACCTTTTTGCGCCAGTAAGCCAATACGCTGAGAAGCTGTTACTTTTTTTAGTAGTGCTTTGACATGTGGTTCGTGTTGGCGTGCTTTAATATACCCACGTCTCATTTGACAATGCCAGTGTTGTTGCCCTACAGCTGGGGCAACTAAAGACCAAAGATGATAGCTGGCGAAAAATCCAACAGGGGTTGACATTGCTCAACAAGGGTGAGAGAAAATAAGATGAGGTAATATTAGCTACACACAAACTCGTCACCAGATAGAATTTGATACTGACAAAAGCGAGAGATGATAGCAGGTAAGTTGACTTTTCCTAAATGAATGAGGGTAAAGTTATACTGGCGATCGCTAGTTACCTCGACTAGTTACCTCGAAAATATATGCTTGACTATGCTGGACTTGCCACTCCAGAAATTACCGATCCTATTTTGGCAAATGCTCTCCAACAGTCCTATTAGCTAAATTTCCATTCTTACTCCCAAACTAGACTAAATAAAAAGTGTTCTACATCCTGCCAGATGTAGACAAGATTGGGAGTGCCCAGTTGTAGATAAATTATGATGTACCCTATTCTACTTCTCGTTTGCTGCTTGCGGCTGCCTGCATGAAGTTTTGCAACAGAGTTGTTTCTTGTTTACGACTAAATGGCAGTCCTGAGGACTACAAATCAATGCTGTGGCACTGTGGCTGTCTTATGTTAAGTTGAAAATACTATGAAAACTTTTGCTATTCTCCTGACAACGATGGTTCTGGCTTTTTGGGTGATGGTTGTTGCCCTTCTCTCAGTCCAAAATGCCACTCCAGTATCCTTGAGATTTCTCACCTTCCAATCAATTCAAATCCCAGTGGGTTTGGTCCTAGCTTTTTTTGCTGGTATGGGTATGATTGGCATGGCACTATTACAACCTCTATGGGCTTTGGCTGGTTCTCAACGAAGCAATTCGACAAATGAAGACGATGCTGAATTTTTTGTCGATGATGAAGATATTTAACGGAACATCCCCTTACTAAAATCAGGTTGATTGTAAGATTGGTTTTCTACTTCGCGAAACTAGGCTTTAACTATTAAAGCAGTTTCGTAGCATTCCCCAAGGGTGACATCTGTAAAAAGTTCCTTATTTAAGAACTACAAGGATTTGCGTTCTACATAAGCTGCTACCTCTCTCTGGCAAAAATAACTCTAAAAACTCCACAAAAAATGTTGTGAGGAGTTTCTAAATCAAACAGTCATGGTCGATCATTTGATAGTGCAGTTGAATTTACTTTGTTTCCATCCAATTCTCACCCACACGTATATCCACTACTAGCGGTACCCGCAACTGCACCGCACTTTCCATCACCAATTTAATTTGTATTTGCAATTCTTCCCATTCCTCTGGGGGAACTTCAAACACTAATTCATCGTGAACTTGTAATAATAACCGCGCCTGGTAATTCTGCAAGATCTCATGCAGTTTTACCATCGCAATTTTGATAATATCAGCACTGGAACCTTGAATGGGGGCGTTGGCAGCAGAACGCAATAAACCCGCATCATAAGCACCCAAATTCTTAAATTTATTCAAGTCAATATCTTCTGGGTTACTGCCTTTTAGCTGACGTAGAGTGTTGCTGGTAAACTCAAAATAACGACGCCGACCGAGAATTGTCTCTACATAACCTTGAGCGATCGCCTTTTTTTTCAATCCTTCTAAATACTCAAACACTTTGGAATAGCGTTTGTTAAATCGCTTAATAAATTCGTTAGCAAGTGTTTTATCTACACCTGTAGAACGCGAAAACTTTAGCGAACCCATACCATAAATTACGCCAAAGTTAATTGTTTTTGCTATTCGTCTTTCATCTGATGTTATGTTTTCTTTTTCAAACATCAGCCGCGCCGTGACAGTATGAATATCTTCGTTGTTTTGATAAGCTTCGACTAACACTGGTTCTTGACTCAAATGAGCCAAAATTCTTAACTCAATTTGTGAGTAATCAGCTGCGACCATTAACCAACCCGGTTCTGGTAAGAACGCCTTCCGAATTTGGCGACTAAAAGCGGTACGAATGGGAATATTCTGTAAATTTGGATTAGAAGAAGATAACCGACCAGTTGAGGTTGCTGTTTGGTTAAAATCAGTATGTACTCGCTTAGTATCTAGACGCACTAATGCTGGTAGTGCATCCACATATGTAGACTTTAATTTTGCCAGAGTACGATGCTCAATGATGGCATCAATTATGCCTGTTGTATCTACTTCTCGTAATTTTTCCAGAGTGGCTGCGTCAGTAGAATATCCCGTTTGGATTTTTCGGGAATGTTTAGTGCTTAATCTTAATTTTTCAAACAATATCTGACTCAATTGTTTGGGCGAACCCAAGTTAAATTTTTCTCCGGCTATATCATAAGCTTGCTGTTCTAACTTAGCTAAATCTGTTTCTAATTGCTGTGAAAGTTCCTTTAAATAAGCTGTATCGATGCGAATTCCTTGGTATTCCATATCCGCCAAAACAGCTTCTAGCGGCTGCTCCACTTCCACTAATAGCCGCTCTAAAGCTGGTACTTTCTTTAGTTCCGCCCGCAATTTTGATACTAGTTGGAATGTGGCAAAAACTTGTAAGCCGCAGTAATCTGCAACAGAAGAAATATCTATATCAGCTATAGTTTTGCCCTTGGGAACTAAATCTAGATAATTTTTAATTGTCAATCCTAAGAATTTTTGAGTTAAGTCACTCAAATTATGGCTATTATCTGGATTAAGAACATAACTTGCTAGCATGGGGTCAAATACCACCCCTGCTAAGTTAATTCCTTGACACTTGAAAACTAAGCGGTCAAATTTGGCGTTTTGGAAAGTTTTGGGATAATCTGGACTTTCCAAAATTGGGCGTAGTGCTTGTAGAGCAATTTCTTTATTCAAATTTTCCCCTGTTTTATGACCCAAGGGAATATAAGCTACTTCATCTGGTTTTGTTCCCCAGCAACAGCCAATACCTACTAACTCAGCATCTCGGGGTTCTAAGCCGTTAGTTTCTGTGTCCCAAGCCACCGGTACATCCGGATTGGTGAATTTTTGCAACTGATTAACCAACTTAGTTAATTTGGCTTCTGTGTCAACAATGTGTGGCTCGATCGCAGATTCAGATTGTAGTTTTTGTTGAACTGCGGCTGTATCATCTGCACTGAAAAACCACAAATCATCATCCTCTGCACGGGGTAGAAGCGTAAGATTTTGGGCACCTTCTTCCTTTGTTTCTGTAGCTGATTTTTCTGGGACTTTACCACCAAACTTTTCCTGGAGTTGATTAATTTTGCTTAAAAAAGTTTTGAACTCTAAGTGTTCTAAAATCGGTGTAATAATATTGGTATCAAAGCCTCTTAATTTACATTCTTCTAAATCAACTTCCAAGGGAACATCTTGAACAATAGCTGCTAAATAGCGGGATTTTTCAGCATCTTCTTTGCCGGCTTCTAATTTTTTCCGAGTCGCGCCTTTGATTTTGTCTAACGCTGTATATATTTGGTCTAGGGAACCATAGGTATTTAGCAACTGTACCGCAGTCTTTTCACCGATTCCCTTCACTCCAGGAATATTATCTGATTTATCTCCACAAAGAGCTTTGAAATCAACAATTTGTGTTGGCAAAATGCCAAGTTTTTCTTTTACTTGTTCTGGACCAAATTCGGTAATGCCATTTGTGGAATGCTTCAGCGCATCTGGACTAAAATACAAAACGCTAATTTCTTTTTCGGGGTCGATAAGTTGAAATAAATCGCGATCGCCTGTCAGAATTTTCACTCTATATCCAGCTGCAGCAGCCTTTTGTGCTAAGGTTCCCAAAACATCATCTGCTTCATAACCAGGGGCTGTGAGAATTTTGAGATTGAATGCATCCAACAATTCGTGCAAATTTTTTAAGTCAGGAATAAAATCCTCTGGTGTTCCGGGGCGATCGGCTTTGTAGGTATCATCTGCTTCGTGGCGGAAGGTTGGTAAGCCTAAATCAAACGCCACCGCCATTGCTTGTGGCTGTTGGGTTGTCATTACTTCCAGCAGAGACTTTAAAAAGCCAAAACATACGCTGGTAGGAATTCCTGTCTTGGTTCGCAATCCGCCGTCTCGCCCCTTGGCGAAAGCGAAGTAAGAACGAAATGCCAGCGAGTGTCCATCTACTAAGATGAACGTGGGACGTGTTGTGGTGGAAGAATCGGAAGTCAACTGGGAAGGTGTTGTTCGGGACATAGCCTTATTCTAGCCATATGCTTTTTACACTTTCAGCCATCACTATGGCAAATTCACCTGCAGCAATTACGATCCGTCAAGTCTGTTCTGGTTCTACTCCCCAGATTCGACTCTAGCCTGATAACCTCTAACTGGGATCTTTACGAAACTGACAACCAATTTATGCAAAAAGCATATGTTACTCACTCACAATCGGCTGTTGTTGCGGATATTGCTGCAAAAGAGATTAAATTGCTGGTTTTAGATATAGATGGAACCATTGCCGGAGAATCTAACAATATCAGCGAACCTGTAAAGCAAGCAATTACTGCGGCACAAGTACGAGGAATTCAGGTAGCAATTGCCACTGGTAGGATGTATCGTTCAGCTTTGCGTTTTCATCAAGATATAGGGTCTGCTCTACCTTTAATAGCCTATCAGGGAGCTTGGATTCAAGATCCAAGCTCCCAAAAAGTTCATCAACATTTACCTGTCCCCCGAGAAATTGCCCAAAAGCTATTGAACTATTTTGAACAACCCCAACTGCGATCGCTCTTATCTGTCCACTTTTATATCAATGACGAACTTTACGTCCGAGAAATCACAACAGAAACTCAAATATATTCAGAACGTTCTGGTATCAACCCCATTCCAGTGGGTGACTTGCGCCAAGTTTTAAGTAGTAACGAACCGACCAAAGTTTTGGCTTTGTGCAATGACACAAATATTATTGACAATTTGCTTGGTTTTTTGCGTAGTCAATATACACCAACTGAGTTGTATCTGACAAAATCTGTTGCTACTTTCTTTGAAGCGACTAACCCGTTTGTAAATAAAGGGGCGGCGGTGCGTTACATAGCTGAAGAAATGCTAGGACTACAACCTAGTAATGTTATGACTATTGGCGATAACTTTAATGATGTAGAAATGCTAGAGTATGCTGGTATTGGTGTGGCTATGGGCAATGCACCATCACCTGTGCAAGCGATCGCCAAATGGGTAGCTCCCAATGTCGAGCAAGATGGAGCGGCAGTGGCAATTGCAAAATTCTTACTGTCATAATAGTTATTAGTTGATCGTTTTTTGTTGTTTGAAACGACCAACAACCAACAACCATCGACCAACAATTCCTAAAAAATCAGAAAGGGTACCGACGACTGGCCGTGTTTCGTCTCGGTACCCTTGCTGGTTCGCTCCTCACACACCAGCTAATATATCCCAAGCTATTTAGCCAGTCAATACTTGTTACAAAAGTTTTGATTTTTTTCATTTTAATTTGTTGTTTGTTGATAGTTGGTTGTTACTAGTTGCTTGTTTCAAATCACAAACAACGATAACAAACAACCAACAACATTATTTATTGACTCACAATTCCAAGGGAGCAAAAATACTAAGTTTTTCTTCTAGGAGAAATCTTAAAACCGATTGAGTAGCCATAACCAATCCCAGTCTCGTTTGTGCTAGTTCTGGTGAGATGGCTTTCACCTCACCCCAAATACGACAGCTGCGCCAAAACTCTTCAAAAGCTTGACTTAAACAAAGCGCTAATTTTTCCCACTTCACCGAATCATCAGAACCAGAACAACCTATTTGATCGACTACTTGTACCAATTCGCTAACCAGAGAAAGTTCAAGAGGATGGTTTAGGCGCAGTTTTTGCTGAGTGTTAAGCCAAGGTATGGTATTGGCAGAAATGATAAATCTTTCTTGCTCAGCCATTCGTAATAACGAACAGCAGCGTGCATGGGCGTATTGAACGGTAAATAGGGAATGGGACAAGGAACATGGGACATTGGTTGTTGATAATTGGTTGGTTTTGCAGACGCGCCCTGGCGCGTCTCTACATCTTTCCCTATCTGAGGTTCTCCCCATCTCCCCTAATCCCCACTCTCTGGTAGGAGCGGGGGCCCCGACTTCCCCATCTCCCACTCCCCCTCCTCCCGCAGCAAGGCTTTGCAACCAAGCAGCTAGGAAAGGGTGAGCCAATTCTAAATGAATCCAGCCAGGTGGAACTATTTGGACATAAACAACTTCGGCAAATTCTTCTGAAAAATGAGAAGTTATGGCTTCAGCCACCTGCATCGCCGGAAGTTTCTCATATTTTGATAGCTGTAGCGCTATAGCCGTGATGTAGAAAATCTTATTTTTATCTCTACCTTTAGATAGAGGAATTTTTTTTTCTAATATATACGAAGTTTTTTTGTTACAATTATAAATACTTAGGGTAACCGTTAAATAATTGTGTATTAACTGTTTAATAGCTGTGTATTTGCATACTAGTAGCATTTTATACACATATTTGACGAACGCCCGACCTTTTTCAAATGCATTGATTTTCTGTCATCTATCTTTAGATAGAAGTTTAATCTAAGCAAAGAAAAATTAGAATTATGCAAATTTTTTTTGAAACTGAGTAAATTTTACTACCATCATTGTACAGTAGGAAGTATAACAAAAGAGTAGAAGCTCAATTTCTACTCTTTGCATGGCTGGCACCGTTGGGTTACAAGCCTGACCCGCCAACGAGAAGACACTCCTTGCACCTTTTTATGATGTCTTTGTCTTCAGCCGAACGCTCTTTAGTTACCTATGCAATCTCCATCCTCCTTTTCTGAAGCATCACGGCCTTTTTTAACTTGGCAACGGATTCTTGATTGGGCTCAAGAACACTACCGCTGCCGCACCTTTAGCAAAGATGAGCGCATTCCAGCCCGTCCTGGATTGCTGTATTTGGTGCAAAGGGGTGCGATCCGAATGGTAGGAACTGCCCAAGTGAGTGCTACAGCAAGTCAGTTAACTTCTCGACGCATCAACAGAACCCCAGAAGAAGCTTTCTTAGGGTTTGTCGGTGCAGGACAGCCGTTTGAAATTGTTGCTCAGTCACCATTCACGCTCCAAGCGTACGCCCACGTCGATCAAACTGCGGTGCTGTGGATGTACTGGCACGATTTAGACAACTGGCCTCACTTCCGTCGCGAAGTCATGGATGCCTTTAGATACCAGCACCAGCGCAAACTGCTGTGGCTGAGTGCCTTAGGACAACGACGCACTATCGACCGACTCTTAGGGTTCCTGACATTGTTGATTGAGGAATATGGAGAGCCGGCAATGAGCGAAAGCGATCCTGAAGTGATTCGCGGTTATTGTCTGCCCTTCCCTCTCACTCACGCCCAAATTGGCAGTGCCATTGGTTCGACTCGTGTTACAGTTACCCGCTTGATGGGCAAGTTGCGTCAACGTGGTTTAATCCTCACTCAGGGGGATAATTTGATTTGCTTACCAGCAGAGTCGATTAATAGAGCCAGCTAGAGCGCAGTTGCCAAATCCTAACGAGAAGTCGCCCTACCCTAGGATTAGCGCCCACCACGCTACCCGGAAGGGAGGTGCTACTCTCCAAGCAAAGAAGCCACCCAAAAGGGTTATAGG
>JANZYY010000096.1 GCA_026419705.1 Fischerella sp. | reverse complement strand
ACATAAGCCATTAGTAGGTTGCCATTGCCGATGTAAGTCTCTCCACCTGTACCAGTGGCTCGATTAATCGTAACGTATTCTCTGATTAAGTTATCATCGCCAATCTTAACCCAGCTAAATTCGCCAGCGTATTTTAGATCCTGAGGTTCCAAGCCAATGGCTGCTCCTGTAAAAATCTGATTGCGTGCCCCAATTTCTACAGGTCCATCTAGCACTGCATGAGCGCCAATTACGGTTTCAGGACCGACTTTCACATGCCCTCCAATCACAGCATAGGCACCGACTTGTACTGTCGGGTGCAGCTCCGCGTTAGGATGAATTACAGCAGTTGGATGAATAAGCGTCTTCAAGGATGCATCTCCAGAACAGTAAGCGTGCTGAGTCTTGTAGAGACGCGCCGTGGCGCATCTGAATTCTGTAGCCGAAAGTATCGGGTAAGCTACTTTGGTGTGAGGGCGGCAAAAATCTAGAAATCAGACTATACAGTTATGGCTTGTTGTTTTTACAGATATCCTGAAATAGGATTTAGTGAAGGCACGTCACGGTCGTGCCTCTACCAAGGTAAATTTTTAGTTGACAAGGGAAAACATCAGTTCACCTTCAGCAGCTAGCTGACCGTCAACTTCGGCACGAGCTTGCATTTTACCGAAACGACGTTGTTTCACCCATAACAGTTCCACTGTCATCACTAGTTGATCTCCGGGAACAACTTGGCGACGAAAACGGACTTTATCTATACCAGCAAATAGGAAAAGTCCACCCTCTAATTCTGCCATTTGTGTCATCACGACGCCGCCAACTTGTGCCATTGCTTCAACAATTAGCACACCTGGCATAATTGGATGTCCTGGAAAATGTCCTTGAAAATGGGGTTCATTAATCGTGACATTTTTAATGCCAACAGCTCGTTTTCCAGGTACGTAGTCAACAATCCGGTCTACTAGTGCGAAGGGGTAGCGGTGCGGTAGGAGTTTCTGAATTTCTTCGATTGTGAAAATAGTTTTTGTTTCAGATTTAGTCGTCGTGGAATTATCTAACTGTTGCTGGGTGGCTGCTGGTGTGGGACTATCAGTGGAGTTTACTTCGGTGACAGTTGACATTGATGGTGTTGTTAATTTGAAGTTTTGATTTAACTTGCAGGAGACTGAATAGTTTAGTATTAGAGATTGTTTAGTAGTGGTTTGTAAAATACCACTAACCACTAACTACTAACTACTATCCAAATAACTACTTACCACTCCTCAGTCGCAAATCCCAAATTTTTTGGGCCAGTTGAATATGTAAATTGTGACTGGCTTTATAAGCCAAGAAGTGAGCGCAGGGGAAAGTCCCCAATAAACTTAAGTCTCCCACTAGATCCAAAATTTTATGACGTACTGGCTCATTTGCAAATCTTAATGGTGGATTTAGCCACCCATCAGGACCGCATACGAGAGCATTTTCTAAGCTTCCACCTTTGATTAACCCGGATTTTTGTAAGTATTCAATTTGATCTAATAAACCAAACGTACGAGCGGGGGCAATTTCTGCTACGAAGCTGGCATCAGCATTCTTTGGGTCGGTAGGCGGAGACCAACTGTGCCATTGGTGACCAATAACAGGTAGCTCAAAATCAATGCCATAGGTAAAGCGAATTGCTGGTGCGGGTAAGGCGCAAACAAAAGCATCCTCATGACGTACCCATATTGGCTCATTGATAGGCTCAGGTGCATTTTCTATGGTTACGGTTTGTGAAACTAAACCCACTTGAGCTATGCTTTCTGCCCACACCTTTGCTGAACCATCCAAAAGTGGTACTTCCGGACCATCGATTTCAATGCGGACATTATCTACGCCCATACCTGCTAGGGCTGCTAACAAATGCTCGACTGTCCGAACACTTGCCTCTCCTTTCCCTAACTGAGTGGACAGAACAGTCTGACTAACCGCTGTCACTTGTGCGGGAACCACCGGGCTGTTGGGTAAATCTACCCGTACAAAGTAACGTCCGCTACCTGCGGCTGCTGGTAGTATCCGCACCTGGGTACTTACACCGCTATGCAATCCCACCCCTGTTTGAGTAATTTCAGTTGCGAGAGTTTGCTGTTGCATGTGATCCTTTGTCCTTTGCCATTTGTCAAAAGCTCATGACCAATGACTAATGACTACTTAAAATCTTTCGCCGATACCAAAATTAATGCGGCTGTCTCCTTCATCGTTGAAACCGTAGTCAATACGAATAGGACCCAGTGGGGATTGTACCCGCACACCGAGACCGTAGCCGTAGCCACTACCACTTTTATCCAACAAATCACCGGCTTTAGTTTCTGTTCCGAGGTCAGTAGCAGCATCAAAAAATAGTGCGCCGCTGACTACGGAGAAAACAGGAAAGCGATACTCTACCGAAGCTTGCAAGAAACTGCTGCTACTGGCTAATGCACCTTCTTCATAACCCCGAACGGAGTTGCTACCACCCAGAGTAAACGCTTCGTAGGAAGGCACGTCACCAAGTATGGTTCCGCCTTGGATGTTAAAAGCAAGGGTTTGCGGCCCTTTACTGAAGTTGGTGAATTTGACGGGAATATAGTAGCTATAGCTACCCCGTATCTTGCTCATCAAAATGTTGCCGAGTCCTACAGGTACTGACTGTTCTAATCCGACGCGGAAGAAAGAACCACTGGTCGGTTGCAAAGCATTGTTACGTTTGTCACGTACTGCCGCTAGCTGCAATGTCAGCAAGTCATCTTGACCGGTTCCAGATTCGGTCAGGTCGATTATTTCTGTAGGTTGACCGTTCTCGAAGATCGTTGCTTTCTCTCTGATGTCACCGTCAGAATCACGAGTGGAAACTCGTTGATATCTTACACCAGCTGAAGCTGTCCATTCTGCACGTTCATAAGGATTTCTGGATAAAGGACGGCTAAAGTTGATACCACCACCCAGACGCAAAATACGGGGGGTATCGCCATCGTCTTCACCTTCTTTGAAAGTTTCAAGATTATCATCTTTCCCTTCATAAATCAAAGAAATTGAGCGACTTCGGAAAAGATTGGCTGTGTAGGAAGTTCGGTAAGGGTCTCCAGCTATCCAGGGGTCGGTAAATCTAACGTCAAACAGCAACTCTCGTTGACCGACCTCTAACTCTGCACCCAGTTTTTGGTTTCTTCCGTTCAGGTTTTGCTCTTGATAGCTGATAGTACCAAACAGTCCACTAGCAGAACTAATACCCGCCCCTGCTGCAATAGAACCGCTGCTACGCTCAACAACATTGACAACCACATTCACTTGGCTAGGGTCAGTACCAGGGTCAAGAGAAACATTCACATCTTCAAACAGCCCCAGCCCGTATACCCGCTGCAAGTCTCTTTGCACAATGTTGCGGTTAAATCCTTGTTTGGGCTTTAATTGCAGTTCTCGTGTAATGATATATGGTTGCGTCCTTCCTCTGATTGGTCGTCCTTCTTTGTCAGTCTCCTGACCTTCTTTAGTACGATATCTGACGTTAATATTTTCCACTACACCCTCCGCGACAGTAAGGGTCACAACTCCTTTTTCAGATACCTGTGGCGCTCCAACTACTTGTGCTAACACATAACCTTGGTTTTGGTACCATTTCAGTAATTGTTGGATGTTTTGTTGTAACTCACGTAAATTCAGAATTCTACCGTACTGCTTGCTAAAGATTTGATTGGCAACATCTGGAGGTAGTACTGATGGAACATTAGTTCCTGGATTAGCATCAATGTTTACCTGCGTCAAAACAGGGTTGAGTTGAACTACAAAGGTTACCCTGACTCCTAAAGGTGTATCTTCTGGTACAGCCTGAACATTAGAGAAGAAGCCAGTAGCAAAAACAGCGTTTATATCTTGTTGCAGTTGCGATCGCGTTGTCGTCCGCCCGGGCTGGGTACGAATTGCGGCGTAAACATCGTTTTCCAATTGCGGCGGTAAAGGCTGTCCCTTCTCAGTTCTAATCACAACTTCCGATATCAGCACGCGAGGTTCAGCCTCTGCTGGTGGTTGTTGGTTGGTGGTTGGTGGTTGTTGGTTGGTGGTTGGTGGTTGTTGGTTGGTGGTTGGTGGTTGTTGAGTTGGAGAGGATGGAGTATTTGTAGGGAAAGTTGTGGGAGGATTTTGTGGTGTGGTTGAGATTGTTGAGGTTGGTCTTGTGCTCTTTGGTGTTGTTTTTAATGCTGATGCGCCTGGCTCGGTGACAACTTTTTGTTGTTGATTTGTTGTTGATGTTGCAGCTGCTGTTGTTTGTTGGGAATTTTGAGTAGTTTGTGTGCTGTTTGAGTGCTCAAAAGTCGGTATTATTACCTCTGAAGTCGTTTCTACAGTTGGAAATCCAGCAACCACTTCTTGTTCTTGATTTGTTAATGGTGTGAAAATATCTGCTGTTTTTTTGGAACTATTCGCGGTTTGTGCATTTGCAGGGAGCGAACAACTTAATGGAGCAGCGATCGCCATTACTGTCATCAAAACGGGGGATATGCGCATTTTATTTTGATCGTTCTTCACTGCCAAACACCATGAAAAATAAAGTCAGCTTTCATTCAAAAGGTAAAAGTGAAAAATAATTTAGTACTTTTGCCTTTCCAGTTAACAAATAAATTTGCAAAAGCCTTTACCAAAAAGGCTGGGAACTAGGTGAGAATCATACGTAAATGATGAATTCTGAAACTTTCATAATTCATAATTCATAATTCATAATTCATTTAGTATTCTTTTCAAAACCTCCTGATACGCATCCTCTACGTTACCTAAGTCCCGACGGAAGCGGTCTTTGTCTAGCACGCGCAGATTCGGATCGTCTCCTGCACTCATATCCCATAAACGACATGTATCTGGACTAATTTCATCTGCTAATAACAACTGCTGTTGTGAATCCAAACCAAATTCTAGTTTGAAGTCTACTAGGATAATGTTGCACCTCTGGAACAATTCTTTCAGAAAATCGTTGATTTTTAATGCTAGATGGGTAATACTGTCAACTTGTTCCGGAGTGGCTAGTTCCATCAACAGCAGGCGATCGCGCGTTAACAGAGGATCTCCCAATTGGTCGTTTTTGTAATAAAAATCTACTAAAGGCATCTTGAGCACAGTTCCGAGTGGTAATCCTGTTTGTTGACAAAGACTACCAGCAGCAATGTTCCTAACAACCACTTCCAATGGCAAAATTTTCACCGCCCTGATCCGCATTTGATTCGCAGCAGGAGTGTCAATAAAGTGGGTTCTGATACCACGTGCTTCCAAAAATTGGAATAATTTACTGGAAATGCTGTTGTTTATTCTTCCTTTCTCTGGGATAGTGCCGCGTTTTTGAGCGTTAAATGCTGTAGCATCATCTTTAAAAACAGCCAGTAAGATTTCCGGATCATCTGTAAGGTAGATAATTTTGGCTTTGCCTTCGTATAGCTTGGTAGGGACAGACATGGTAGGAGTTTCAGTTATGGGCTATTGCCAGCTTCTATAATTGAGGCTTAACCATTTTATCTTTTGTCTTTGGTTATTAGTCATCGGTGAACTAACTCAGCAAGAGTGTCGACTACAGATAGGTACACCGGTAGTTTTTGATCATTACTATCAAGGTGTATTTTTATTTTCCCTGCAACAGTGGTTATTTGGAATTAAATAGTTAAATGTATCTATTTATACAATTAAGTCGCGGTTTCATACCAATTTAAAGTACGATCGGCCCAGAGCCGAAATTATGATTGCTATTTATTCGGTTTGAGATTAAAAACAAAAGGAGGTGAAAGTAAATAGAAAAATGGTTAACAAAGATGATTTTCTTTATCCTCGGAGTCGCTACTACGGTCAGGTAAAACCAGAGAACTTATTGTTCAACGCTAATTTGCAGGAATTTGCCCAAAAAGTCAGCTATATCTGCAACTTAGAGACATCTGGTAAAATCCCACCTGAAGAGGCTTATGAGCAAATCAAGGCTCTTTGGAAAATTTTGAAACAATCGAAACAAGAACTGAGAATTGGCGAAAATCCCTTCCGAATGGACAATGAAGACAAACCAGAAAGATAATCAATCCATAGTCAATCATCATTGGTTGGTGGTTGGTAGTTTATCAGGGGTATTACCTTTGTTGTTCGGTAATATCAAGTCTAGTCCTCAATTGATTTCCCTGCTGCTATGCTCCTAAAAAGCGGTCTTTGACCATCGCAGTTATCAGCTAATACCCTAATTACCAATTACCCTTTACCCATTACCAATACAGGTGGATTGTACAAGTGTTCAAATGCAGATGATCGTATATTTACTTATTCATCATTGTCCAAACGCCATCCCAAGAGTTTGGCAAGGTTTGTTGAAGGTAACTGCGAGCACGTTGTAAGTGGATATTGACGGCTTGATCCGCAGGCCGAATTTTTTTTGCCGTTTCAAAGCAGGCGATCGCCCGCTCAAAGTTACGGTTCAAATAAGCATCACGTCCGTCATAGTAATGGGACAGAAATTCTTGGGTAGTGTTGTCTAGGGGTGTGGTGCGATCGCCAATCAATTCGTAGATGTTTACCGCCTGATGTTTTCCTTTGACGCGGATTTTGTCTAACTCTCGCACCCAAACGCGATCGCGGCATAAATTGTAAGTAAATTCACTTAAGATAATATCACAACCATATTCTTTTGTTACTACTTCCAAACGCGAACTTAAATTGACGCCATCGCCAATCACTGTGTAGTCCATGCGTTTGTGAGACCCAATATTTCCCGAGACTACTTCCCCCGAACTAATGCCAATACCAATATGAATTTTTGGTTGCTGTTGGATTACCCGTCGTTGGTTAAACTCTTCCAGACGCTGTCGCATTTCTAATGCTGCTTGTACCGCCTTCCAAGCATGGTTTTCCATTAACGGTAGTGGCGCACCAAACACTGCCATTAAAGCATCGCCGATAAATTTGTCAAGAGTACCTTCGTGGTTAAATACAGCTTCTACCATCGTTTCAAAATACTGATTTAGCAGCGATACTACCTCAGCCGCACCAAGATTTTCTGTCAGAGTAGTGTAACCTCGAATGTCAGAGAACAAGATGGTTACTTCTTTACGTTCACCGACCATTAAGGCGTCTTCCCCCAGAGCCATTACTTGTTCAGCTACACGGGGAGTCAGGTAGCGGTACATTGTGTTTTTCATCCGTTTTTCCTGACTGATGTCTTCCAAAACAACTAAACCACCGCGCACTCCGCCTTCTGGATTAGTTAAGGGATTAACGGTAAGATTAATGCTGCGCTCAATTTTATTCACATTGTCAGCACTCAATAACTTGGACTGGGGAGTTAGGGATTGATTCCAAGGAATAAAAACCTCCGCTTGAGTGCGATCGCGTATCGCCAAAATGTAAGTTCCTGTATCTTCCTGAGCACAGGTGTCATCTGCGGTATTTAAATATAGTCCCACCGTCAAATTTTGCTCTGGTACATAATGTTTTGCCCCTGTTTTGAGACTATCTTGCAGTCGCATTTGTAAATTATCAATTGGTACCACCTCCCATACAAGGCGACCAATCAAATTTTGTTCCCATAAATGTTTATTTTGTTTGGCATTTACATCCTTTAAAGAACAACCAAGTAATTCTAGTGCCGCATCATTTATAGTCACAATGCGACCTTCCATATCTGTGGAAATTACGGCATCCGAAAGGCTTTGCAAAATATCTTTTTGATACTGTTTTTCTAATAGGACATTTTCAAATAAACGAGCATTTTCTAAAGCAATTCCTGCTTGAATGTTAAAAGCCCGCATGAACTCTTCATCAGAAGTAGTAAAACAGCCTTGTTGTTTGTTAATTAACTGTGTCACACCAATCAATTCATGAGCAGAATTGAATACTGGCAAACACAGGATATTGCGAGTTACATACCCCGTCTTTTTATCTGTAGTGGGGTCGAAACGGGGATCTTTGTAGGCGTCCGGGATATTCAGCGCTTCACCGGTAGAAGCCACATAGCCAACAATACCACGGTTAGCAGGAATGCGGATTTCTATCATTGTTTTCCCATCCGCAGCTGCTACTTTTGTCCAAAGTTCTCCCATTTCTTTACGATATAAAAACAGCGTGCTGCGGTCTGCCTGCATTAAAATCCGCGCTTGTTCCATAACTATTTGCAAAGTCGCTTCTAAATCAAGACTTTGCCCTAGGGTTTGAGTCGCTCGCAAAAGAGCAGTAGCACCCCTCTGGTTGCGAGCAGCCACATAAAAAGATTGACAACTTTCTAGGATAATACCAATAGCTGATGCAAAGTTGCGAAATCGCTCTTCATCCTCAAGATCAAAGGGAATATTTCCTGCTTTATTTGCTAGTTGTACTACTGCTACGACCTGGTTCTTACTGCTTAAAACTGGCATACACAAAAGATTATCAATCTTGTAGCCTATTTGTTTTTCCAGGTCTGAACTAAAAAGTGGGTGAGTAGAAGTTTCAGAAATGTTTAGACATTGACCTGTTATGGCAACATGACCAGGAATGCCAACAGTAATAGGAATACGAATTTCTAAAGGTTTGTGAGTATTCTCTTGAGGAATTTTTGTCCACAGCTGACCCTTATTGTAGTCTACCAAGAAAATAGTAGTGTGTTCAGCTTGGAGAATTTGACCAATTTTGAGTGTAATCGCTTCTAGTACCTTCTCCAGCATGGTTTCTAGGGCTTCATTGTTAATGAGTTCAATCGCCCGCAGAAATTGCTGGAATTCGGCAGTAATAAAATCTAGTAAGCAAATAAATTCACTAACAGAAAGGTCTTTGACACGACGCAGTAAGGCGTGGGTACGATTAACTTGAGTCAGTTCAGTTAATGTAGCCAAAACGCTACCAGAGTTTAGAAGTGTCATGATTTTATGTTAAGGGAGCAAAGCGGGGAGCAGGGATTGGAGAGTAGGGATTCGGGAAGGGAAGGAAGCATTTTTCTCCCTTGTCTTCCCTCTCTCGCTTGTTCTTCTCCCAGTCCCCAGTCCCCAATACCCAATCCCTCAATTTAAGCTGCTTTCGGTAATTCAGAGTAGATGACCTTCTGATAATAATCTTGCAATTGGCGAGTGGCAGCTGCCCATCCCCAACGTTCTGCTTCCCGACGGGCGTTTTGACGAATAGTTTCTCGTTCTTGTTTCATCTCTAATAAACGAATCGTAGCAGCGATCGCCCCCCCGTCACCGGCATCTAGATCGAATAAGTATCCATTTACACCATCACTGACGATGTCAGGAATGCCACCAGAACGGGCTGCGACCACCGGACATCCTGCGGCCATTGCTTCTAGTAGTACCAGACCAAGTGTTTCCGTACGAGAGGGAAAGATAAAAGCATCAGCACTAGCAAATGCTGAAGCTAACTCTTGACCTACCAAATAACCAACAAAATGGGTGTTTGTATTAGCAAAATGCTTTTCTAAGGCTTGGCGGTGGGGACCATCTCCTACTAATGCCAGTCTCGCTTCCGGAATAGCTTCTAATATTGGTTTGATGCGCTCAATTTCTTTTTCAGCAGAAAGACGCCCGACGTAAAGCAGTAGGGGACGATCTGGGTGATTTTGCGATAAACGCGATCGCATTTGGTAACTGGCTAAGCGAGGATGAAATGTCTCTGTATCGACTCCCCGCTGCCATAAATTCACTCTTTCAATGCCGTGGGTTGTTAGTTCCTCCATCATCGCTGTAGAAGTACACAAATTTAAAGCTGCTTGATTGTGACCAGCTTTCAATAATTCCCACAGCAAACCTTCTAGCATTCCTAAACCATAATGCTGCAGATATTGGGGTAAATGGGTATGGTAAGAAGCCACTAAGGGAATATCGAGTATCTTGCTATAGAATATACCAGCCAATCCCAAAACCGCTGGATTGACTACATGAATAATATCTGGCTGAAACTGTTCCAGAATGTAACCAATTGCTGGGCGTGGCAGTGCCATTTTTAACTCTGGATACAGTGGCAGGGGAAAACCGGAGACTCCGTATATTTGCGCCCCTTTGTATTCACTGATGCCACCATCAGGACAAATCACCAGTACTTCGTCGCCGCTGCTTTGTAAATGTTCAATAGTATGGCGCAAGCGCGTTACAATGCCGTCAACCTTGGGCAGAAAGGTTTCGGTAAATAAAGCAATCCTCATAAAATCTGATTCAGTACAGGCACGGTGTTCAGATAGTCCCAACTTCTGGGCAATTTCAGCATTATTTACAGTGTAAACTGTTTCATATGCAATAAGCAATTCCGCGTAGGCCAATTTCATGTTTTGCGATCGCTGGTGCGCAAAATTGGAAATATCCTCAATGTCTACAATCCAGCCACGTGCATGGGTAGTCAAGGATTCTCCACCTCACCCAAGCTGAATAGCGCGTCGCTCTGACTTTGCAGCAATAACAACACTCCGGCTGCTTCCGCAAAGCAGCAACAAGTAATCAGTCGCACATCGTTGCAGATGGGAACTTTGCTACTTGCTGGTAGTTTTTACAAGCAGGATCTAGTACTGCCCATTAGGGAAGTAGGTAGTAGATACTAACACTACTAAATGCCACACCGGGCAGTACGACAAGCACAAACAGAATCAGCGATCGCATCTTCACGCTTTGCTATTTACGACGCCAAGTCACTTTTGGCAAAATTTGGTTGCGATCGACTCGGTTTTGATATTTGATGGCAAAGTGCAACAGAGAATCAAGTAGGGAATCGGAAAGATAATGGGGTTGTAAACCCAGATCCAGCAGCTTTGTGTTTTTGGCGTTGAAGTAGTGTTCTTCTCTTTCGATTCTGGGGTTTTGCAGGTTATTGACTTCCACATTCAGTCCCATCGCATTTCCGGCTTTTTTCACCATCATTGCCAACTCGCCAACACTAAATTGTTCGGTAAATTGGTTAAACACCCGAAATTCGCCAGGCTGGGCTGGGTTGGCGATCGCTAGTTCAATACATCGCACCGTGTCCCGAATATCCAAAAATCCACGTGTTTGTCCGCCTTTACCATAAACAGTTAAGGGGTGTCCAATTGCAGCTTGGATACAAAAGCGGTTCAACGCTGTTCCAAACACACCATCATAATCAAGGCGGTTAATTAACAGTTCGTCCATTCCGGTTTCTTCGGTTAAGACGCCGTAAACAACACCCTGATTTAGGTCTGTTGCTCGCAGTCCCCAAATCCGACAAGCAAAGTGGATATTGTGGCTGTCATGGACCTTACTCAGGTGATACATTGAACCAGGCTGCTTGGGATAAGGCAAGGTATCTTTACGTCCGTTGTGTTCGATAGTGATATAGCCTTCTTCTATATCTATGTTGGGTGTACCATATTCACCCATTGTTCCTAGCTTCACCAAATGGCAATCTGGAAAATCTTCTTTCATCGCGTACAGCAAATTCAGCGTACCGACAACGTTATTGACCTGCGTCATCACTGCGTGTTCGCGGTCGATCATGGAAAATGGTGCTGAACGCTGTTCACCAAAATGCACAATCGCATTTGGTTCAAATTTGTGCAGTGCTTTTTGGAGAAACTCGTAATTAGTGATATCGCCAACAAACAGATTGATGGGTTTACCAGTCAAATCTTGCCAGCGTTGGATACGTTGCTGAATTGGCGCGATCGGGGTGAGAGTTTGTACACCCAGCTGGTTATCCCAGTGTCGCCGCACCAAACTATCTAGAATGCCAACTTCGTAACCTCGATTAGAAAGGTAAAGTGCGGTTGCCCAACCGCAATAGCCATCGCCACCAATAACCAGGACTTTCATTTTCACCAGTTTTTACTCGCTGATAGCTAAATCTATCAGGTTTGTGTCACCTGTTGACCATGAAGATTGGGAATTGGGTGTTGGGTATTGGGTATTGGGCATTGGGCATTGCATATAGATATCTCAGTAAACCAATAATTAATTCCCTATTACCGATTACCAACCACTAACCACTAACTACTAACCACTAACCATTTGTAAATAATTGTTGCAAAAATGCCATCAAAACGTTTTACTGTCTTGACAACCAAAACAGGACTCGATATCGTAAAAAACATACCCGGGTAAGACCGTTAACAGAGTTATGCAAGCTAATAAGCAAAAAGTTACTTTGTATTTATCGCCAGAACTGCACAGAAAACTGAAGATACGTTCAGCAGTTGATTCTGAACCCATGTCAGAGCTTGCCGAACGCGCTCTCGTTTTCTACCTGGCAAACTCAGAAATGGTAGATGAAGTGTCTACCTATGGCAAAACTCACAGAGTTTATACCTGTCCGAATTGCGAAAGCTCACTAGTCGTCAAGGACGGGGAATTGGTTGCCTTGGGCAAACAACCGGGAATTATTGGTCAAGAGCATCTGCCAGTGGAAGAGATGGAAACAGAGCAAGCCCATCCCAAAGGCGAGGAAGAATTAGTTCCTTGCTAAGCTCGGAATTACGAAGACATAAAAATTATGGATTCATAATTCCGCCATCTTTACCAACAGCGATGTCTGGAGTGTCTGTAAAAAAGGTCTCAAGTAGGT
>JANZYY010000095.1 GCA_026419705.1 Fischerella sp. | reverse complement strand
GTCCTGTGATGATTTCACCACAGGCTTCAACCATAAAAACACTTAGTGTCTTAGTGTTCTACACGCCAATACAATGTTTATCTACGTCCATCTGCGCTTGCGAACCCAAAATGGTATGGACTCCCCTTCATGCGAAAATCCATCGCACGATTAGATCGCGTCATTTATTTACACGCAACCAGCGCCTATTAGTTGCAGTGTCTGGCGGACAAGATTCCTTGTGTTTAATCAAATTGCTGTTAGATTTGCAACCAAAATGGAAATGGCATTTAGGTATCGCTCACTGCAACCATCGCTGGCGTTCAGACTCTGAAGCTAATGCTCGATATGTTGAAAGTTTAGCAAAAAATTGGGATATTCCATTTTATTTAGAAACATTTGTAGAGACGGGAGAGCTCGCATCTCTACATAGCGAAGCTGCCGCACGCAATTGGCGGTATAAAGTTTTAGGTGCGATCGCCCAGCAGCATAATTACAATTGTGTCGTTACAGGTCACACAGCCAGCGATCGGGCAGAAACCCTGCTTTACAACTTAATTCGCGGTACTGGAGCAGATGGTTTGCAAGCTTTAACTTGGCAACGTTCGCTTGTTGATGGCATTACGTTAGTGCGCCCACTTTTAGAAATCACTCGTACCGAAACAGGTCAATTTTGCCAAGACTTTCAGCTATCAATTTGGGAAGATTCCACAAATCTGGATTTGAAGTATGCTCGCAACCGGATTCGCCACGAGTTAATACCATATCTGCGTGAAAATTTCAATTTGAAAGTAGAATCGGTTTTAGCTCAAACAGCGGAACTACTGCAAGCAGAAGTGGAGTATTTAGAACAAGCTGCTCAAAAGTTGCGAGAAGAAGCGGAGATAGAAAGATGGGGAGAACCCCAGATGGAGGGAAGTTCTCTCTCCATCAGAGAAGCTACTGTTCTCCCTCTCAGACTAAATCGTCGTGTATTGCAGAAAGCGTCAATAGCTTTACAACGCCGTGTTATGCGACAAATATTACAAAAAATACTTGCGACCGCTCCAAGTTTTGAGCAAATAGAAAAACTCACGGCCTTAATTACAGCACCGAACCGATCGCAAACAGATCCATTTCCTGGTGGGGCGATCGCACAAGTAGAAGGTGATTGGATTTGCATTAAATAATTAAAAACAATTCATAATTCTTATGTTGCTGCCAATTCTGGTTGAGAAATCATACTCAGAATAACTTGGCGCATCTGGGTAATAGCTTGCAGTTGCTCGTCACCAGTTTGTTGAACTTGAGCCAAAGATGCATCTATGCCTTGCAATTTCTGCCGCAAACCATCTAGGGAATCCTGAATTGGTTGCAAGGCTTGTTGATACAAATTCACTTGACCTGAACATTCAGCTATTGCTATTCGCAAGGATAGCAGGTTTTGCTCCATTGTTTGCAGTTCTTGGCGTTTCATTACCTGTTCTCCAGTTTGCTGCTCAATTGTTAAGAGCATTTTTTCAATGCTGGTCTGTAGCTGCTCAATTTCTTGTTCTAAATTTTGCAGTGCTTCTAAGTATTGTTGTCGCTGTTTTTCAATCTGTGCCAATATCGGGCTTAAATCTAATTTCTCATCTTCTTGGACATTAACAAGAGTTTGTCCTTGCCGCCGCCGCAGTACAGTTTGATGTTGTCTCAGAAGTGCCTGGCGTTCAAGCAAATGACGACGTTGTCCTACCAAAGTTTCGTTGAGCATTTGGTAGTGGTCTTTTTCATCGATCAGTTCAGCTTCTAATGCACTTTGTTCATCTATCGATGCTTGATTTATCTTTTGTTGTAGCTCTTCTATAGTTTGTTGCTTATCTTTGAGTTCTTGTTCTTGTTCTTTCACAAAGGTAGAATCTATATCTAATTTCTCTTGCAAGTCCTGCACGATCTTTTGCAGTTCTTCCAGAGGCATTTTCTCTAAAGTGTCAATATCAACTTCTGGACTTGTGACATCACCAGAGTTTGCTGCTAAGGATTGGAGCTGCTGATATAAATGGTCTTGGTATTGCAACTGCTGTTTCAGCATCCGAGCATACTCTTGCTTGCTGTTGAGAGTAGCTGTGTTCGCTTTCACATCGGCTGTTTGTTGTTCCAGAGAATTTTGAGCTTGCTGCCATTCGTTTTGTTGCTCCAGGAAGACTTGCAATAAGCGATCCACTTGTGCCTGTCGTTCACCAACTGCTGTTGTTTGCTGCTCTAGTTGTTGCCAATGAGGGTTGAGAACAGCTTGCTGTTTCTCCACCATTTCAAATGCCAGATGCAGATTTTCCCGTACTGTTTCTGTAGGAGCAACACTGCTAGAAAGGCGATCGAGCAAATCTTTGAGTACTCGAGTTTGCTCTTCATCAATTATTGTTCCCTGCTGCAACTGTGCTTGAAATTCTTCCAAACGCAGCTGCTCACCCCGCAAATGCTCCCAAGCTTTTTCCAGTTCCTGACGGTTACGCTCAATTTCTTGTTGCAACTTCTCTATGTCGGCGCGGGATGTTTCAATTTCCTGTTTTTCTGCTTCCAGACGTTGGAACTCATCCTCCATTTGTTGCAATTGTTCCCAGCGCGTTTCCATCTCCATTTCGCGACGGTTGAGTTCTTGCGCTTGAAATGTCAGTGACTCTTTCCATTGGTCAATTTCTTCTTCTTTAACCTTAAACTTTTCTAATTGACGGGAAAAGTTCTGCAAAATATTCACTAGGGGACGTCCCGCTTCTTGAATTCGCTGTACTTGACGCTGAGGATTTAGTTCTACCAGTATGAGCACGCCATCGTTTAATTTACTGGCTTCCTCAGCAGCAATTACTTCTTCCGATACGGTACTCCAACTCTGGTCTGTCCGCTGACAAGCCAGCAGTTTCAATTCCGTTTTGCCACCACCACCAAGTAAACTGCCTTTTTGTTTTTGTACTTCTGCTAAATACAGCACACCTTTAATCCTTTTGATGCACTTAATGGCCGTGTTTTTGGTTATGCATTAAATAATTACGTTAACTCGTCTCATTTAACCCAGATTTGAAGTAAACAAGACAGGCAAAAGTTATATATAGACGTGAGATATGACGTCCTGATATCTTTACAACTAAATCGTTGCTTCTTTTATATTTTGTACTGCTGCTAGTTATGATGACTACCGTGTTATCACTCACTTAGTTTCAATAGATTACAGAAAATTAAATTTATTTGAATAATGTGTAGATCTAGAGGCGGTAGGCTTTAGGAGCTAGAACTAAGGACTATTAGTCTAAAATTATTCATTAATTCCTAATTATCAAGAGCAAAATTAAACTAAATGCAGGGAAATTTAAATGAAATTGATATTCGCAGCATCCTGCAATTGATAGAGTTGGGGCAGCGCACTGGGCAGCTATTTGTAGAAGCTTGCAGTTCTCACAAAAGTTCCAAGCCAAGTGTAGATGACACAGCCAGGTATTACCCTGCTAACAACAGCAAACAGCAGTCTTGGCTGATCTTTTTTGTCAATGGTCAAATTATTTATGCAACTAATGGCGATCGTGGTTTATCCCGACTCAATGATTATTTGCGTCACTATCAAGTCAAAATACAACTAGATGAACAAAAACTAGCCAGCTTCGGAACGCTGAATACAGCTGAGTATGACTATTTGTGGATGCTATTAGAGCAGAACACGATCGAGCCAAAACAGGCTCGCAATATCATCCACTGCTTGGTGCACGAAACTTTGTTTGACTTGTTAAATTTACACCAAGGTAGTTTTATTTTTGAATTAGATTCAGCAATTACTCCCCAATTGACTACCTTGGAGATCGCTCCCTTACTTACCAAAATTGTTAAACAGGTGCAACAGTGGAAGCAACTGTACCCATATATTCAGTCCCCCGAACAATTTCCCGTACTTGCTGACATAGTGAAGTTGCGTTCTTCACTACCACAGGTAACGGTGAATAAGTTACAGCATTGGGCAGATGGCAAAACATCCCTGCGTCAATTAGCCCGCTATCTCAACCAAGATATCATAACTGTCGCCAAGGCAATACACCCATACGTACAACAAGGTTGGGTACAGCTTGTATATTCAGAAACTACTAGTTCGCTGACGGACAAACAAGATCAAATTCTGTCCCCAGAGCAAACCACAAAGCGACGTATTTTATGTATTGATGATGCAACCAGCATTTGTACGAGTATAGAAACTATTTTGAAAACAGAAGGCTATGAAGCGATCGCCCTCACTAATCCCTTAGAAGCTCTCAGTCTGATTTTTCAACTCAAACCCGATTTAATTTTTTGTGATATTGTAATGCCGGAATTAAATGGGTATGAAATTTGTGCGATGCTGCGCCATTCTCAAGCTTTTCGGTTCGTGCCAATTATTATGCTTACTGGTAAAGAAGGATTTTTAGACCGAGTCCGAGCAAAAATCGTGGGTGCAACCGATTATTTAACAAAGCCATTTGGGAATACTGAATTAGTAATTCTGGTAGAGAAATATCTCAACTCCAGCCAGAATAGAGCACTAAAACATACACAGCACTTGTTGATTCGGTAAAAGATGGAGTAAAAAATATTATCACATAATCAGGTATCTAGTACCAGTGAACAATAGTATTATTTTATACACTAAATGCTTGCGGGTAAATCAGGGAATGTTCCGAATAGGAACGTCTACATCAGGAGGTCAATAGGGGCATTTATGAGTACAGTTCTGATCGTGGAAGACAGTATCGCCCAAAGGGAGATGATTACAGACCTGCTGAAAGCAAGTGGCTTAACGGTAACTCATGCCAGTGACGGATTAGAAGCTCTAGAAGCAATTCAAACCGCTCCTCCTGATTTAGTAGTATTAGATATTGTCATGCCCCGGATGAATGGTTACGAAGTTTGCCGTCGGTTAAAATCCGATCCAAAAACCCAAAACGTTCCCGTGGTAATGTGTTCTTCCAAGGGCGAAGAATTCGATCGCTACTGGGGGATGAAGCAAGGTGCAGACGCCTACATAGCTAAACCATTCCAACCTACCGAGTTGGTGGGAACAGTCAAACAACTGCTGCGAGGATAAGGATGAGCGTAATATGGTCAACAAACCGGACTTCTTAGGAGGCAGTGGTCAAGACCACTTTCGTCCTGAATTACAAGTAGAAAGTCCTGAAGGTGAGTTATACTTGCGGTTTTTCATTCCTTTGCATCAGGAGTTTGCACTACCAGCCATCGGCATTCGCGAGGTGATCGAACTAAGCCCTGATAAAATCACTCCCATTCCTAATGCTTCTCCTTTGCTTTTGGGTACTCTAAATTTACGAGGTCGAGTAATTTGGGTAGCTGATTTGGGTCAATTTCTGGGGGAAGCAACAGCATTAAACACCGATCGCGCAGAAATTTCCGTGATTGCTATTGAAGAACAGGACACAATTGTAGGCTTAGCAGTAGAAGAAATTGGCGGTATGCACTGGCTTGATGTACAAAACCTGATGGCACCGACTAATGTGCCGGATACCATGGCTCCTTTTTTGCGGGGAGAGTGGTTATTAGGTACTCAAGACAAACAGTGTCTGCGACTGCTAGACCAAACGGCGATTTTACGAAGTGCGCGCTGGGCAGGATAACATAGGGAGGCAGGAAATGGCAGCGAGTATAGATGATTACGCGCAGACGTATCAACAGGCTTTGACAGCCTACGCGCAACAAGATTATGAAGGAGCGGCTACCATCATTGATGAGGTGGTACAAAATCTACCGGATGACCCCAAAACTCATTTACTCAGAGGTCACATTTACTACGTTTTACAGCAGTATGATGTAGCAAAATTAGAATATCAAAAGGTATTGGAATTAACTGTAGATCCAGAAATTACTGGTTTTGCTAAAAATGGCTTGGATAATATCAATCAATACCAACAAGAATTAGACGTCTTTGTTGGAGCAGACTATGACTCTCAACAGCAGATAGAAAAATCATCTGTTTCGTCTGTGGCAGTTGAGCAACAAGCACAGAATCTAGAATTGGTTGGGCAACAAGGAGCAGCCGAAAAGACGGAAGACATTTCTTTTAGTAGCAGTCCATTTGATCTCCCCCCAGATAGTAGTTTATTTGATACAGAATCAAATTCTTCAGAAACTTTTGATCGCAATCCTTTTACATCATCTCAAGAAGAAATGGGTATAAATTTAAAGGCAAACGTTTGGGATGGATCGGAATTAGGATTGCCTGCTTTCTTACAAGATGATGTTTCCACATTTAAAGAACAAGATTTAGAAGTAAAGAGCAATTACCAAGAACCGGCAGAGCTTAAGCAAGATATCAGCGATTACGAGTTTTTAACAGTTAATTTAGCATCTAGCGATCGCTCGGATTGTCAGGAAAACCATGCCGACAATAACACAGTACAAAAACAGGAAAATGATAGTTTGAGCAACTTCAAAACAAATAATTTTGAAGATGAAACTTTACTGATGGAAGAAACAGAAACAGACAGTGATTTATCTGGTCTTGATAATCTGAGACATAATAGTAAGGAAACGTTTTCATCTGTAACTTCTTTTAATAGCACTTTTACTTTAGAAGAAAAGCAGCTTCATCCCCACAACCAAACAATTCAAAATCAAAGCTTTAATAGTGATGATAGTTTTGATCTAGAAGCATTTGAGTCTGCCTTTGGCTCGGAAACATTTGCCGAAGACGACACAAACAACAGTAGATTGAATAGTAAGATTTCCCAAGGTAGCAAAATCGAATTTTTAGATGATTTTGATGAATTTGACGACCTAGGAGATATTCAAGCTGAATTCGATTTCGTTACAGATTCTAACTTAAATGACTCGCAACTACATTCCGGCTCGCTCACAGACAGTGTTAGGGGCGAAAAAAGCAATGGAGCCACCAATAATAGTAATAGTATTACACAGAGCGATCGCGATGATGAACTATTTAGTATCACTGGTTCGCAAGAAGCAGTCCCAGTCTTTACCCACGCAGATATCGCCAACATAGAACCCCACGTCAGCGTTGAACAAGGCATTTTCGCACCCCTAGAAAACGCTCCGCTAGCAAACAAACAATGGATCGTAGCTAGCAGTGTCGGTATTGTTTCAGCAGTGATGGTCGCTGTAGTCAGCTTTGCTACTACAACCATTTCTCCACCCCAACAACGAGAGTCAATACGGAACACTGGCTGGGTAATGGCATTAGCAGCAGGAGTTGCTAGTTTTGCTACCGCAGGCTTGATGGGCAATTTTACCCTCAGACAAATTCGCCGCACTACCAAGGATTTGCAAAGTCAATTTGATGCCATCCGTAAAGGAAATCTTAACGTCCAAGCCACGGTATATTCTGAAGATGAATTGGGACAGCTGGCCGCTGGCTTTAATGAAATGGCTCGGGTAATTTTCACGACCACAAATGAAGCTACACGCAAAGCTCAAGAACAGGAAGAAGCGAAAGAAAACTTGCAACGGCAAGTGATTCGCTTGCTGGATGATGTAGAAGGAGCTGCGAGAGGAGATTTGACTGTCCAAGCCGAGGTGACAGCCGACGTACTGGGAGCAGTTGCCGATGCTTTTAACCTGACAATTCAGAACCTGCGGGATATCGTTCAACAGGTGAAAGTAGCAGCGCGGGAAGTCACCAGAGGTGCTACTAACTCCGAAACATTTGCGAGGGCATTATCTAGCGACGCCTTGCGCCAAGCAGAAGAGTTGGCGGTAACGCTGAATTCCGTACAGGTGATGACTGACTCAATTCAGCGGGTAGCAGAGGCTGCACGGGAAGCCGAAACTGTTGCCCGTGAAGCCAGCGCGATCGCTCTTAAAGGAGGGGAAGCAGTAGAAAATACCGTGGCGGGGATCTTAGAAATTCGGGAAACCGTCGCTGAAACCACCCGTAAAGTGAAGCGATTGGCAGAATCATCCCAAGAAATTTCTAAAATTGTGGCATTGATTTCTCAGATTGCCTCTAGAACAAACTTACTCGCCCTCAACGCCAGTATAGAAGCAGCAAGAGCAGGAGAAGCCGGACGGGGCTTTGCAATTGTTGCCGATGAAGTCCGCCAGCTAGCAGATAAATCAGCGAAGTCCCTCAAAGAAATTGAGCAAATTGTGATGCAAATCCAAAGCGAAACCGGCTCTGTAATGACTGCGATGGAAGAAGGCACACAGCAGGTAATTCAAGGCACAAAACTTGCAGAAGAAGCCAAGCGATCGCTAGAAAATATTATTCAAGTAGCAAATCGTATCGACACTCTTGTGCGATCGATTACTTCTGATACAGTTGAACAAACAGAAACCTCCCGCGCTGTGGCTCAAGTGATGCAATCCGTAGAACTCACAGCTCAAGAAACCTCCCAAGAAGCACAACGAGTTTCTGGAGCACTTCAAAACTTAGTTGGTGTTTCCCGCGACTTAATTGCTTCTGTGGAACGCTTCCGAGTCGAAACTGCTGAAACTAGGTAAAAGATGAGGGATGAATGATGAATGCGATTGGGCTGAATGCTGAAAAAATTCATCATTCAAAGTTCAAAAATTCATAATTCATAATTTCCTATGCTCCCAGAACAACAACAGCGAATTCTTGGTTACTTTATTGAGGAAGCAAAAGAACACCTGACTACTATTGAGCAGGGATTGCTGAATCTTGACAGTACTATCAAAGACTCAGAAATGCTCAATGAAGTCTTTCGGGCGGCTCACTCTATCAAAGGAGGAGCAGCAATGCTCGGTCTGAGTAGCATCCAGCGTACAGCTCACCGCTTGGAAGACTGTTTTAAAGTTTTGAAAGAGCAGCCGGTAAAGGTCGATCAAAAGCTTGAGTCTTTGTTTCTGGGTGTATCTGATACTTTGAAAGCGTTGTTGGAAAACCTGCAGGGGCCTTTTGGTCTGACACAAGAGACTGCTAATCAGCTCATGTCAGAAGCGGAACCTGTATTTACGTGGCTAAATGAACATCTAGAGTTGCTAATCAAACAAAAAAATGCAGGAATTGCATCTTCAGACAGCGATCGCTGGCAAAACTACCAAAACTTAGTGCTACAAAAACTGCGGGAAATGTTGCAGTTGTTTAAACAGCCAGCAACACCAGAAACACGACAAAACCTTCAAGACTGCTGTAGGCAATTAATCCAGCTTGGTGAAGACTTGAATTGTCCGCCTTGGTGTAATTTGTGTCGCTCAGCTAGCCAGGCGATCGCCAATCAAGAAAATTCTTATTTGACTTTAGCAAAAATCGTCATTACAGATATCAAACAAGCTCTGGAATTAGTTCTGGCAGGTAGAGAAACTGAAATTATCGTCAGTCAACAACTCGAAGCATTAATTCCGCCCGAAATAGAATTGTTAGACATTACCAATGATGCGGTGGATGAACAGACTGATGAAAATATCGCTTCAACATCAGAACTTGATGCTGAATTACCAGCGGAACCAGAGCCAATAGATGTTCCACAAGAAAATATTATTACTAGCTTATTGGAAATATCAGAGCAATTTCGCAGTGAAACAGAATATTTTACCGACTTCAGGATTGAACCTCAAGCTCTAGATTTTGAACAAGAAGATAGCATCACTAGCCTATCTGAACTATCAGAACAATTTGGCAGTGACACAGATAATTTTAATCAGTTAAAAGCTGGATATGAATCTAGAGATTTTGACTTACAAAACACTATTACTAGCTTAACTGAATTATCCAATTCATTTAGCATTGAAGATGAAGAGGATAAAGCTCTAAATACAGACGACAGTTTAGAACTCCATGACCCAGAGGTAGGAATTGCCGAACTGAGTACCCTTGCCCAGTTGTTTGAAAGCGAGACTCCTGACTTTAACGAAAGCTGGGACATAGAGGAAGAAATTCTGGAACCTGCTCCCACTACTAATGAAATTGCAGTTGAAAACAATGACAGCGAAACCAAAGATGTTAGTAATGATTTTGCAGAATTGTTGTCTTTGGAAGGGGAAACGAGTGTCAATGATAGCCAAACAACGATTGCGAAAGAAGAATTAACTCTTGTCCAGTTATTTGGAGATGATTTTTTAGAAGCAGAAAATTTAGAATCACCAAATCAACAAGATGCTATTAATAACCTTGATTTAATAGTTACGCCACGATTAAAAGATTTTAATCAATCAACAGATATTAGTAAAAATATCCAAAATTATCAAGCAAATGAATTAGAACTATCGAGCCAACTAGAAAATAGTTTTGAGAATTTATTGGCGGAAAGTGAGAATCATCAGAATTTACCAGAAGACATTAGTTTAATAATCGCAAACCAGACAGAAGAAAACTGGAGTTTAGACAGTCTGTTTGCCGAGACTGAAAAAGATTGTAACTCGACTGTTGAGACCAACGAGGCAAACAATTTATGGTTGCAGGAAGATATAGAAAAATTGGAACTAGAATTAGAATCTCCTATTGAGCAGGATGCAGCTAAGGCTTTAGAGGAGATTTTGTTTGCAGCCGCAGCAGCTGACGATCGCATGTTTGGCGATCGCCAGCAACCTTCACTCCCCACCGATAGTGTCGATATTGAACTGGGAGATTTAGGTTTGGATTTCCCACAGGAGGAGCAATCGCTAGATTTGTTGTTATCAGCGGATGCTGACGATGATTTTTTGGCTGAGTTGTTAGCAAATGATTCAAAATTCCCGTCTCCTGTAGCTGAAGAATCATCTGTCCAGGAGCTTCCCAAATTTTTACAACAGCCAGAAGTTCTGGATCTAGCACCAGAATTTACCAGTTCATCTACAGATTTATCACAGACATCTGCTGAGCAGGAAATTGACTGGTTAGACGCAATCGTAGACACAATTCTGGAAGAGGATAATAACCAAATTTCGGAAATCCCCCTTGAAGACTCACAAACATTTCATTCCCAGGATTTCCTTGCTTGTACTGCACCACAGGAGAGTTTAGCCGATGACGTTTCATCGACAGCAACTAAACCAAACACAGAAACGACATTTTCTGAAAATACAGAGGTAGTTGAATCTAGCAGACTCAATTCATATGAAGATTTATTAACAGTGATAAATCTCGAAACACAACAAGCAAAACAAGAACAAGAACGGATAGCAGCAACTCCGGATACCGAAAGTACTGCTGTTACTTCTGCAGCATTGCCCTCAGTAGCTCCAGATGCGCAAACAGCACAGAATGCATTCGCAGAGTTAGATGAACTGCTGCAAACAGAAGTAGTATCAGATACACAGAACGCTAATATCCAAGAAATAGAATTTGCTGCTCTAGAAGAACTGCTAGCTTTGAAACAAGATGACAATGTAGCAGCGACTAGTTGTCAACAATCCACCAGCAACCCTATTTTATCTCCAGAGATTGAAAATGAATTTAAAGAATTAGAGGGAATGGTAGGGGGAGCAGTAAAACCAAATACAGTCAATTTACCAGGTGGGCGTAACTCTGGTTGGAATGCTTCCAGATTTGAACAACTAATGAAAGTGCCAGTCAAGCATCTGGACGACTTGAGTAATTTAGTTGGGGAGTTGGTAGTAAACCGCAACACCTTAGAGCAGGATCAAGAACGTCTGCGTCAATCACTAGATAATTTGCTGCACCAGGTGCAGCAACTCTCAGATGTGGGAGCGAGAATGCAGGAGTTGTATGAGCGATCGCTTCTAGAAGCATCCCTACTAGCTAGCCGTAAAAATAGCCATTTTACCAGTTCAGATACGGATAGGGGTTTTTCCGAGCTAGAAATGGATCGGTTCACACCTTTCCACACCCTGTCCCAGGAAATGATCGAACTAATCGTGCGAGTGCGTGAATCGGCAAGTGACATTGATTTCGTTACTGAAGAAACCGAACGGGTAGCACGGCAATTCCGGCAGGTTACAACTCAGCTGCAAGAGGGACTGACGCGAGCGCGAATGGAGCCTTTTTCTCAGGCTACCGATTTGCTGCCACGAGGTGTGCGCGACAATGCGATCAAGTATGGCAAGCAAGTGGAATTGGTGATTCAAGGTCGGGATACTTTGATCGACAAGATGATTTTAGAACATCTAAAGACACCACTGACGCATTTGCTCAATAACGCGATCGCTCATGGCATTGAAACACCAGAAGAACGGCAAGCCAAAGGTAAGCCACCTGCGGGAACCATCACCGTTTGTGCTTTCCATCAGGGGAACCAAACCGTAATTTCCGTTAGCGATGACGGCGCAGGTATTAACTCAGATGGGGTAAAGGCAAAGGCAATTAAGATGGGTTTGATTACCCCAGCAGAAGCTAAAACCATGTCCCGCATCGATGTTTATGACCTGTTGTTTCAACCTGGTTTTAGTACCAAAGACCAAGCTGATGACTTAGCTGGACGTGGTGTTGGTTTAGACGTAGTTCGCACTAAAATCAGTGAAGTCCGAGGGACAATTTCTATTGATTCTGTTCTAGGGACGGGAACCACCTTTACCATTCGTCTGCCCCTAACATTAAGTATTTGCAAAGCACTTTGCTGCGTCTCTGATAAAGCGAGAATTGCTTTCCCGATGGACGGCGTAGAAGATACTCTAGACATACCTGTAAAAAATATCCAGCAGGGTGACGGTGATGAACGATTTATCCCTTGGCG
>JANZYY010000094.1 GCA_026419705.1 Fischerella sp. | reverse complement strand
GTGGGCTCGGAGATGTGTATAAGAGAAAGCTACAGCAGCGGGGTTTACTAGAAAATAGTTGGGTAGTAGAAAAAGCTACTTTGCCAGATATGGTTATATACTCTGACTTACGCGATCGCCCCAAACTCGAATTAACTTACTTTTCGCTTCTGATTGTCAAAGTTCCAAAATAAATTCCCTTCCAGTGTTGATTGGTTCCGCCAATTTTTTAGTACAATACTATATCAATTTAAAAAAAATATTTTTTGAAAAAGTTACGTTTTCCTGTTTTGTGTTTTAACTTGGGAAGTTATTATTTGTAGAGTAACGCACTGAACTGAAATTATTACTGTCTTTAAACTATTTGTGTCTAAAAAATAAAACAGTTAATCTACCGCAATCAAGCTGAGTGAACGGATCCCAGTTATGTCATACGTCTCGGTGCTGAAAAATATACCTGTAATTATAAGCCAGCCAGCTGGCATAGCAGCTTTAGCATCTGTCGGCATTCATGGTGCGATCGCCTTATTCCTACCACTGATGCCAGTGGAATCTCAACCCAAACAACCAAAATCACCGAAAACTGTTGGACTTGTTGAATTAAATCAGGCTGAACAAAGCCGTTTGCCACAAACAAGTACGCCTCAACTTCCCCAACAAGGACAAATTTCTCTGCAAGGACAACTCCCGCTGAAATCCCAAGTTCCTCCCTTTCCTAACTTTGCCAACAAACCAACAACATCTTTACCCGCAGAGCAACCAATATCTGCTTTAGTCGAACCAGCACTACCTTCGATTCCTACCTCTCCTGAGAGACTGAACGTAGTTTCTTTACCCAATCGCCAAGATGTTCAGATACCCCCAGCCAAAAACTGGCAATATCAACCGAAGCTGGATACAAGCGCAAACATCACGCCACCAATTCCTCGCGTGCAAGACAAAATTGCCTTGGGAGAACCCCAACCACTACCTTCTACTCAGGAAAATAGACCGCATTTACCTTCCAATTTGCCAGAATTACAAGCCGCCAATCTGCCAATAGAACTGCCTGGCAATTCGACTTCTACACCCGCTCAAAATAATACCACTGCCACAGCAAGTCAAACTCAGGAATTTGTAGCTCCGATTGGCACAACTCCACAAGTAGGGGATAAGCTAACATTAGCAGGTGCAGCCTTGCCACAATGGCAACAACAGCAGCCTGCATCCAACATCCCTCAGTTACCAATCACATCGACAATACCCCAAAGAACAGAACAGCAAATAGCAACAATTAATACATTTGGAGATCAGTTTCAGAAAGTCAAACAGCAGTATCCCAACATTGAAACTAAAAAACCCATATCTGAAACAGTGAATGTTCAAAGGGGACAGGAAGGTAACGTTAGGGGTGGTTTGGTCATAGACAGTGAAGGTAAGGTTGAGTCAATAGACTTTCTGGATAACTCAGTTTCATCTACCTTAAAGACATCTACAAGAGAATTTTTCAGGGAATATTTCCAAAAAAATCCCGTACAGGCTAATGGTAAACCTAAGTACTACCCATTTAGTCTGTCTTTCTTACCGCACAACAGCACGACCGTAGGAGCTACTTCACCAAAATTGCCTACACTGACTCCCCAAAAATTGCCTCCATTGGGAATTAACGAAACACAACCGTTACCTAAATTATCCAACGGGCAGCAGCAAGATTTGATGCAGCGTTTGCAACCGCCTCAGCAAAATCATCCATCACCTCAGGAGGTACAACAAGCGAGTACTGACCCCCAGCCACCGACAGTGAAACTATCACCGCAAGCCGCTGCAACACCAGCACCGCAGTCGGTGCAAGTTGGTAAAAATCAGATTGCACCTGGCTCACAAGCCACCCAAACACAAATTATCAGAACTCAGGTATCTAGCCAAAAACTAATCAACAAGTTGCGCCAATTACGGGAAGAAAGACAAAATTCCAATCAAGTCAAATAAAATTGAATACCGAATTAGTAATTGGGAAATTAGGAAGGTGAGAGTGGTTTTTTGTATTCTCTCTTTGCATCCCAATACCAATTTGAAAATGGTTGGTTGGTTTCAAGATGCGAAATTTCGCATATCTACAACTTCCAGATAAATTGACAGGAATTGCGGCCTTAAACTCCTCCTTTTGAAAAGGAAGCCGTGTGCAGAACCAATTGCGTCCGCACATAGCTCTCCTGTGTCGGAACTTTCAGCGCCGTCGCCGGATTTAGCGCCTGTACAACATAAAGTTCTTGCTAACTTACCAGCCTTGTTCGGCTTTCTGGAAAACGTAAGCAGCTACCTCAAGAATTTCTTGTTCACTTAGCTTGCTCTTAAAAGCAGGCATTGCATTTTTACCATTCTGTATTTGAGCAATTATTGCCTGGATAGGGTTTGTGTCGTAATCTTTGAGATAATGTTGCAAGGCTTGCTTTTTCAACGTTTTTTCGGCAATCAGGATGTTACCACCACCTATATGGCAAGAAGCGCAGTTAGAGTTGAAAATTTTGGTAGCTTTAGATGCTTCAGATGTTTCGGCTGCCAATGCTGGATCAATAAATGTAAAATTTAACAGAGCGATCGCTAACAGCAAGATTAACAAAAGTATTTTCAAGGCGTTCTCCTCGCAATAAGCTTCTAGCAAGAGAATGAGCTTCTCCAGTAAATTTCTATGGCTGCTAAAAGCTTTCCAGTTTGAGCTAGATTTGCCTCGGCTAATTGTCAATACTTTCTCTTGTGCAGAATAATACTTTGTATTTCAAATAACAATTCTCTCTAGACTTATTTGCTGGTGACGAATCTATCCCTTTGTTTATCATCTAGTTTACACTATTCTCAACAGTGGGAATAGGACTCGTCACCGCTGTTTAGCTTAGTTTCGTGTCTTCTCTATCTGTAGAGAAGCACCACTTTCAAAATATGCCAAACTCATCTTGGTGAATTTTCCTTTGAAATCAGGAAAGTAATTCTGTTTGAACGGTGGCGTCCCGATCACTCAACAATGATTTTGCCAACCATACCAGCGCCACGGTGAGGCTCGCAATAGAAGGTGTATTCACCCTTGGGAGCGTCTGCTGGGAAGGTCGTTTCTTCAGTTTGACCAGGATTCATCATCATCGGTTGCTTGTGAGACAGAGATTTAGCTAGCTCGGCACTTTTAGCAGGGTTAAGAGCAGCATCAAATACAACGTTATGGGGAGGAACTTTGTTGTTCACCCATTTAATTGTATCTCCTGGTTTAATTGTTAACTTTGATGGCTCAAAAGCCAGCGCTCCCTTATCAGTACCAAGTTTGACAGTGTATGTCTCAGCTGCTGCACTGGCAGTAAAAATAGCAAAACTGCTAACCACTAAAAGAATAGTTAATACAGCTAAACCCAAGCGACGCACACTGGCCGCAATTAGTTTCATGGCTTTCTCCTATCAACCAGTTTTATTTTCCCTTATTCATTTTAGATAAAATCAAGCCTAAATATGACAATGTGTCGTAGATACAAGTTTTTTTAAAATAGCGTGTAAAAATTTATTCATTAATTATTAGTTAGCAGTCCAAACTGACTGGACTACTAACTATAATTTACGACTGCGAAGAAATGACTGGGCAGCTATAGCGGATTAGTAGTATATCTTACCACCACCCCACTTAAGACCCACAACCTTTGGTTGCACCAGAATGTAACCGGCGATCGCCTTTAAGTCATCATCCGTGAGATTTCTCATTTCTGTGAAAATATCAGCACTCTTGATGCTGGGGTGTAACTCGGCTATTTCCTCCTCACCGTCATAAGTGGTGGGATTTTTCATGTAATCTACAAGTCCTTCGATGGAATTACGAGGAGGCGTTGCTCCCGCCAAGGTTTCAGGATCGAGTCCCACATTTTGGTTAGTCTTGGTAATCCCAGCAGGATGACACTGGGAACAAGTACTGTTAAATAAGCGTTTACCTAGTGTAAGTTCTTGAAGGCTGATTACAACTGTGTCACCCTTATCATTTAATTGCACCGTACGGGAAGCTTCATCCAATTCCACCGCTGTTGCACTACCAACAACAAACTGAAACGTCAGCAACACAGTAGCTACCAAAATGCCAATTAGTCTTCTAAACATCTTTCCCCTTAAAGATTTTGATGCTCAACACAGCTAAAATCGCGAACTTCAATCCCCTTCTGCCGTTAGTACTGTTTGGGCGTGTTTCAGACGAAAATTAGGAAATAATTGCCTCTCTATCCTCCAACCCCAAACAGTCTTTTGGTTTTTATAGGCAATTCCCAATTGATTGCATACAGACAGTTCCTTTGCTACAGGTTCAATGTAGTCTGCTGCAATTAATCGGCCTGCTAAACCCATAATCCTTGTTAAATGACAGATATAGATTAAGTCGCTGTTATACAAATATCACGTTAAGAGGGCAATTTGTCGCCCAAACGACTGGTTGAGTAATGGGGAGTAGGAAAGGTAAAGCAAAAGTAATGAGTATTTTTACTGGGAAAGAGTATTTTTTCAGTTTTCTTTGTTAACGTGGAAGGAGCCAGAAAAATCTGAAATATTGGTACAGTGTTGCGATCGCACTTACAAATGTTGATTCAATTTCAGATAGCATCTGCTTTAACTTTACTATAGGGCTTTTTGTTTACCGGATGCACAAATGGGTAGGTGTTGGAAAAGATGTTTCGGAAAAATGGCTGAATTGTTTTTGTTACAAGGTTAGGACGCTCGCTCAGGCATTGGCGCTCCTTGTCTGGATTGGATTCCAGCCATTTTTACCCTCCTCAATTCAAGTTTTTCGTGCTATGATTAACGCATTGCTGCTAATGAAGATTGAAAACAGAATACAGACTTGCTTTCAGGCTAACGCGTTGAAACTTCTATTAATCCCTATTAGGGATTGAAATTATAGATGGTATATTTCATTTGATGTGCGCTTGCTTGAATTCATAATTGATCTGATTGAAATCTATGCCTAAACTTCTGATGAACGATCGCTATTTCCCTCTTGAGCAACTGGTGCAAACTTGTCGTTTCAAGGTGAGTCTGTGAACCAAGAATCCCCGAATTTCCAACTTCGGGGAGTGTCAACTATCCTTTTCCACCAGTAAAAGTCACACCTTGAATAAAATACTGATTGAAAAAGGCGTAAATAGCCAAAGCTGGCAAAGTAAACACCATCGAAGCTGCCATGATGTAGTTCCAATAGCTAATATATTGACCTTTGAAGCTATTCAGTCCTAAAGGCAGGGTAAACATTTCTGGATCAAACAAGATAACCAGGGGTAGCAAGAAATTATTCCAACTACCCATGAACACAAAAACTGCTTGTGCTGCTAATGCTGGTTTCGCCAAGGGTAAGACAATATGCCAGAAAATGCCGAAGGGAGTCAAGCCATCTAGTGCAGCAGCTTCCTCTAATTCTTTGGGAAAGTTGACAAAAAACTGCCGCATCATAAAGATGAAGGTGGCATTAACCATACTAGGAACAATCATGCCTTGGTAGGAATTCAGCCAGCCAATGGCTTTCAAAATTAAAAATGTCGGAATTAGGGTTATTTGTGCTGGTACGGCTAGCACAGCTAGAATCAGCAAGAACCAAAAGTGTCTACCATGAAAGCGTAACCTTGCGAGGGCGTAACCTGCCATGGAGTTGAAAAGCAAGTTTAAAACGGTGACGCTAACTGCAATAACTACGCTGTTGAACAGCCAGCGGAGAAACAGTGGTTCTTGTAGAAAGATTTGTTTGTAGTTATCTAAGGTAAAGTGTTTGGGCAAAAAATTAACTTCACCGCTGACAATTTCGGAGAGGGGTTTAAAGGAAGCAGAAAGTGCCCACAAAAATGGGATCAGGGTAACGATCGCATATAGCGTCAGTACAGCATAAAGCAGCACTTTTAACCAGGAGATGCGAGAGATACTGTTCACACTCTTTCGCCTCCGAAGAGTCGCCGCTGAATCAAGGTGATAGCAATAATAACCACTGCTAGCAAAAAGGCGATCGCAGATCCGTATCCCATTTGTAAGTTTCGAAACACAGCTTGGTATATCAGTAACACTACAGTTAGAGTGGCGTTGTTAGGCCCACCATTACCGTTAGAGAAGATATAAGACTGATCGAACAGCTGAAATGTGCCAATTATTCCCATTGCCATTACAAAGAAGGTCACGGGTTTGAGCATGGGAATTGTAACGTAGATGAACTTTTGCCAGTCATTTGCACCATCCAGTTCTGCAGCCTCGTATAATGATTGAGGAATATCTTGTAAGGCTGCCAGGTAGATGACCATGTAAAACGGTGCTGTTGACCAGATGTTCATGATCATGATGCCTTTGAGTGCTACAGCCGGATCGCCCAACCAGTTGTAGGTGGGTAGCTTTAAAAAAGCGAGAAAATTATTGAGTAGCCCATTGGTGTTATAAATCCACATGAAAATTAGCGTCAGCACAGCTGAAGAGGTGACAGTAGGCAAAAAGTAAAGGATACGCCACCAGTTTTTGCCGCGGATACCAGAATTCAGAGTCACAGCTAGGATTAAAGCTAAAACTGTTTGTGTTGGCACTACAATAGCGACATATTCCGCTGTGTTCTTAAGGGCAATCCAAACTCGTTCATCTTCTAACAGACGCGTAAAGTTACGAAAACCAATGAAATCGTACTTAATACCCCCAAGAAGTTGGACCTTGTGAAACGAAAGGAAAACTGCCCAAACAATTGGCAGGACTACAAAACTCATCAAAACTAGAATAGCAGGCGTCATGAACAGATACCCAGCCAGGTCTTCTGCAATATTCCACCTGGCTTTTGGTCGACGCCTTTTGAAATCAAACACTAAGTTACACCTCCGCCTAATCGCGCACCCCGTGGCTGTAGCGATGGTTGGCGCATGATTGTCTATTATACTCCCTCAGATAGATGAATGATTTTTATTAGGTCGTTAACGAAGCTGATGCTAAGCTAAAGCACATTGAAATTGCACATTAGGTTTTCTCAATTTCTTGTGGAATGGGTCGGACAGCCCGCCCAAGTTATGCAAATTTAGATGTGGAACAGCTTATTCCTCCATTGCGCGGATTAATTTATTCGCATCAGCCTGTGCCTTTTGCATTGCTTGCTTTAGGGATTGTTGTCCCAACATGGCGCTGATAAATTGGTTGTCAAAGTTATTCATTATTGCTGCGGGATACTTTCCTGCTTGCCAGGGCATGGCGTACTCAACTCCTGCCAAAAACGCAGACCGCAAGGGGTCTTGCTCATAACCCAATTTCTGTGCTACTGATTTGCGTGTTGGCAGAGCAAAGCCTGTTGCTGTCCACTTTTCCATACCTTCTTTGCCGGTGAGATAGGAAATTAGCTGCCAAGCTTCGGCTTTGTGTTGCGACTTTTTGTTCATCACGTAGGCAACGGTAAATACCATTGTACCTTTTTTGTCATTAATAGTAGGTACTTCCGCGGTAGCAAAATCAAGTTCGGGAAAAGTTTCCTTCAGATAGGGAATTGCCCAGTTACCCTCAATTACCATTGCTACCTTGCTTTGACCGAACATTTCACTACCTGAGTTTGTGCCCACATCAGATTTTTGGGCAGATGTCCGGTCTTTTTGATACTGATCTACTACTAATTGCAATCCCTGCAACCCAGCCTCAGAGGCGAAGGCTGCATAGCCATTTTCATCTACCAGTTGCCCGCCAAAAGCCTTGATTTTGTATGCCTGACGTGCTAACTCTGGAATTACTCCATAACCGTATTGGTCAATTCTACCGTCTTGATTTTTATCCACTGTTAATTGCCGGGAGTAAGCACGCAGTTGCTCCCAGGTAGTAGGGGGCTCCGTTAAGCCAGCAGCAGCAAATGCTTGCTTGTTATAAAAAAGAGTCAGGGTAGAATAGTCTTTGGGCAGACCATAGATATGGTTGTTGTACTTAAAGCTGTTAATTAATGTTTCTTCAAAATCTGACAAGTCAAATTCAGAGGTAATATAAGCATCGAGTGGTTCTAGAACGTTCTGACTCATCAGGAAAGGAGCCTCAAGAGCATCCAGATAGAAAACATCAGGCGCGGCTTCGCCAATCAAGCGTGTTTTAATCACATCCATGTATTGGTCGGAAATGACTTCATACTTGACTCTGATGCCCGGATGCTGTGTCTCAAAGTCTTTTAGTACTTGTTTCAAGAGTTTTTGTTCAGTAGGATCTGATCCCCAACCACTGAGTTTAATTACAACTGGCGTTGGTGCTGTAGATGCACTAGGCAGGGATAAGTTTTGGCAGCCGATCGCGCAGAGGGCGATCGCTACCACTAAAGTTAAGAAATTGAACAAGCTTCTTTTTTTCACCGCAGGATGAAGACTCTTTCACCCAACTTATAACTTCTCTGGTGCCTGATTAATTTTGCAAAAATTAAATTTTTATTTAGAAATGCAAGGTAAAATAACAAAGAATTACAAAAACTCTCATGGAAAAATGTGTTTAAAAGCAATTTGATTAATGCTACTTCATACACCCAAACACACTCCAACATTATATAGAAAACGTAACTGTTTCAGGCCGATCAAGGATAAGGGTTAATAGTAGCCCTGTCACGGTAGGTCGATGAGTACAGGAGACTGTTTTCCTCTTTGTGCCTACCAGCCTTAAGCTGCTGCGCGTCTATGTGGTTAAAAAGAAATTTTCTTGAACCACTAAGACACTAAGACACGAAGAAAAATTTCATTTGGGAGACCAGACGACGACCAGACCTTTCAAGCTGGATGACAAATCTGCTTTCATAGCCTGGTTTTTGCTGATTCGACTCGGTGTCTTGGTGTAAAAAAGAAATTTTCTTGAACCACTAAGACACTAAGACACGAAGAAAACTTACAACTTGATTGGTTAGCAGTCAATAACCAACGACAACCTAATTGTCAATTGCCTATATGCCAGGCTCTACAAGTAATGTGACAAATGATTTTGAATTTATACCCACCTGCTTAGTTCATGAACTCAATTCAGGTTGAATCTACTTTGCCTTTGGTTCCCGAAGTTTCTGAGATAGCGGTTGCACAAACAACATTATCTCCTGTTTCTACCGCAAAAGCCAGCCCCAAAGTTTCTAAGAGTGCTATTCGCAATAGTCTACGAGCCTCAACTTTAGATGGTGTGTTTGCAGGGGTTTTTAGTATCACCACTGGTGGTATTTTACTTAGTAATTTCTTGGTCGAGTTAAATGCCAGTCCGATCGCTTTTGGGGTGCTCTCCTCTATTCCGATGTTGGTAAATTTTATTCAGCCTTTGGGCGCTTACCTATCGGAACGCTCAACCAGTCGCTGTAAATATTCTCTTTGGGTTTACGGACCTTCTCGATTAGTTTGGCTGATTCAGGTAATTGGTATTGCAGCTTTCAGTTGGGGACTGATTAATTCCCAACAGTTGGTAGCATTGACGCTTTTGATTGTACTATTAAGCCATCTATTTGGCGGATTGGGGAGTGCATCATGGCTCAGCTGGATGGCGACGCTAGTCCATCGGCGTTTGCGAGGGCGGTATTTTGGAATTCGCAGCTGTGTTGCTAGTTTAACTAATTTGATTTGCGTACCTTTGGCGGGGCTAGCTGTATCTACTTGGCGTGGTGGTACTCTCCAAGGTTATGGATTGGTTCTGTTTGTGGGTATTTTATTTGGATTGATGAGTTTGATCTGTCAGTATTTCAAAGTGGATGTGAACCCACAAGAGGAATATGCTACTGCCATCAGGATTGGTTCGAAAAAAGCAGTGTCTTTAGACACAAATAATACTATTAAGCCCGCACCAAAAGCTAATGCTTGGGAAAATATTCTCAAGGACACTAATTTTTTAGTATTCCTGCTTTACTTCAGCCTATGGATGTTTGCTGTTAATCTCAGCGCCCCCTTTTTTAATCTTTACATGTTAGATAACCTGGATCTGGATGTCAGTTGGGTGACGCTCTACAGTAGCTTCCAAGCAGGGGCGAATATGTTAATGTTGATTTTCTGGGGCAGGTTGGCAGATAAAATTGGTAATCGTTTTATCCTATTTTTTATTGGCATTCTGGTTGCGATCGCCCCTTTGTTTTGGTTAGGCATTGGACACACCTGTTTAGACGTGTGGCTATGGTTGCCTATGTTACATATTTTTCTGGGAGCAACTTGCGCAGCAATTGATTTGTGTGGTAACAATATGCAGTTGGAAGTTGCACCCACCAGAAATCAATCTATATATTTTGGGATGATAGCCGCATTTGCTGGGGTGAGTGGCGCTTTAGGTACAATCATCGGTGGTTTTCTAGTACAGAATAGTTTCTATGGAGGCTTACCAGGATTGTTTGCGATCTCAAGTATGTTTCGACTGGTAGCGCTTTTGCCACTCACCTTCGTACAAGAGAGGCGAGGAGAATCTTTTATACAAACATTCCAAGGATTACAACTATTTCGCAAAAACTTAGCCTCAGGTTAGGGAAGGGGGGTTGTTAGTTGTTGGTTAGTGGTTGTTGGTTGTTCTAAATAATCACTCACCAATGTACAGACGCGCTGTTGGAAGCGTCTTTACAACCACTAACCACTAACCACTTCTTATTCAACAACGCTAGGACTTAAAGTCATTGTCTTCTCCCACAACACCATGTTATGGGTTGTTGTTCCTGCAGGAGGCTGATGTAAGGCAATCAATTGCGCTAAAGTTTTCTTTAGCTGGGTACGAGGCACAATTTCATCGACAAAGCCATGCTTGAGTAAATCTTCAGCAGTTTGGAATTCATCCGGCAGTTTTTCGCGTAGAGTTTGCTCAATCACTCGCCGACCTGCAAAACCAATTGTTGCTTTTGGTTCTGCCAGAATGATATCACCTAACATGGCAAAACTAGCAGTAACACCACCTGTAGTAGGATTAGTGAGAACAGGAATATATAATAGCCGTGCTTCCCGATGACGTTGTAACGCTGCTGAGATTTTTGCCATCTGCATTAGTGAGAGCATTCCTTCTTGCATCCTGGCCCCGCCCGAGGTACAGACTATTACTACAGCATACCGCCGCTGAGTGGCTTGCTCTATCAAGCGGGTCAGTTTTTCGCCAACTACAGAACCCATACTACCACCCATGAAGCGAAAGTCCATCACACCAAGGGCAACTGGTAAGCCGTTAATTTCACCTAAACCCGTTTTGACAGCATCTACCAAGCCAAGTTTTTCTTGAGTTTCTCGCAGACGATCGCTATAAGCTTTGCGATCGCGAAATCCCAAGGGGTCGCTGGGACGCAGATGCTCATCTATTGGTCTCCAGGTACCGGAATCTATAAGCTGGCGAATGCGTTCATCACTATCTACCCGGTTGTGATGTCCGCATTCAGTGCATACCATTTGATTAGCCTTAAGATCTTTAGTATAAGTCAAGACTCCACATTGAGGGCACTTATTCCACAGCCCATCTGCGATTTCACGTTCTTGACGTTCAAGGCTAATAGGTCCAGATTTTCGTCGATTTGCAAACCAATCAAATAAAGATTTTAAACCCCGTGATTCTTCGTTGTTCGCCATTTGTTTCTTATGCCAGTGGGTAGTTGTCAAAAGCAGGTTAATCTGCTTCGCAGAGTCATTTGTCCTTTGTCGTTTGTCATTTGTAGTTTGTTTTTACCAATGACCAATGACTAATGACGAATGACGAAATCACAAATTAAGTCTTTTAAACAATTCAGACCTTTTAGATGTATCTTTGGTTGTCAGCTTATCGAAAATAAGTAAACCAATTCAAGCCTCTTGTTCTTCTTGTGTGAAACTTAGTAAATTAATAAATAAAATCAGATTGCTTATCTGACACGAGCTGCTATAATATCAACCTTCTTAGATTTAACAATGGAGTTATTGTAGCTTTGCGTGAATCCCAATCGCAGATGGCAGGGAAGTAATAGGGGTGCCAGCTCGAAAATATAACAGGACTTCGCTCCCAATTCAACAATTCAATTCTTTTTTGTATCTTATGAACAGCTAGTAACTGCTGCATTGGTTCTGCTTACCAACGGGTACTAGTCGTGAAGAGGGTAATTCCGAATCATACGAGTATATTAACAGAAGTTAAATCGCACAAGGGGTAATGAAGTTTACGGTTGCAAGGCGATCGCCTGTGGTTGTTTAGCACAACCAACAAACAACTATCAATCGATGATAAATTCCTCAAGTCCCATAAAAAAATAACCGCAGATAACTAGACAAGATGATCTCGCCACTAAACAAGGTAATGATTGAGCCAAGAGCAAGAAAAGGTCCAAAAGGCATCTTTTGTCCCCATTTTTGAGGTAGCGCTGTGGGGAGATTTTCTCCATTGTAAATGCTTGCTCTCTGAGAAACCTTTCTGAGCACCGCGTCTGTGAGGCGGTTTACCTCCGGATTGCGACTGTTGTGCTGCGATCGCAAAATGGTAAAGCCACCTACTAAAACTCCCACTAAGCAAGCAACAAAAATAGCTAATAGCAAGTACTTCCAACCTAACCATGCTCCCATCATGGCTGCTAACTTGGCGTCACCTCCACCCATTGCTGTTTGACCAAATAGTATTGAACCAACTGCAGCGATCGCATCAAATAGCCACAAACCCAACACTGCTCCTACTATCGCCATCATCAAGTGGTTTGCTAATGTTGACCGGCTACTGACTTCTGGCAAAAAACCAACCACAACTTGAAATCCTATACCCAATAACAACCCAGACTGAGTCAGTGCTGTCTCTTATACACATCTCC
>JANZYY010000093.1 GCA_026419705.1 Fischerella sp. | reverse complement strand
GGCTTCAATTAAGACCAATGCACCACTGTTTAACACTGATAGAATGATTGCTGACTATGTTTCCCAAGTGTACGTGCCAGAAATTTCTGTAAAAGTGCCACCGATTTTAGCCAAAGTTCTGGTTTAAGAAAAATGAACCACCAAGACTCCAAGTCACCAAGAAATCCTTTGTGTCTTTGTGTCTTTGTGGTTGACTTCTTATATAGGTAAAACAAATGCGTATCTGGCAAGCCGATTTCTATCGTCGTCCACAACAAGATGTATGGGAATTGTCGATTTGCGATCGCGATCGCAGTTTTCAGTATGAAGCTACCTGTCCCCAGTCGGAAGCAAATTCCAGTTGGGTTGCTTCTCAATTGCAATTGGCTGCTGGTGGACAACTGCCGGATATAATTCAGGTATTTCGTCCTCAGTCTTTGGGTTTAATTGAACAAGCTGGACGCAGTTTGGGTATTAATGTTGAATCTACACGGCGCACTTTTGCTCTGAAGCAGTGGTTGCGGGAAAAGCAATATCCAATTGTATTAGACAAGCCGCCACCCGTGCCATTACCGGAAAATCTCTGGGGTGAAGAGTGGCGTTTTGCAACCCTGTCAGCAGGTAATTTGGTGGAAGCATTTGCAGAACTTCCTATTCCCATTTTGGTAATGCCAGAGTTTTTGTTGCCTATAAATTTGGGTTTGGCGTCAACAGTTCCCGTCCCCGGTGTGGTAATTTATGGGGGACGCCAATCAATGCGCTTGGCACGGTGGCTGCAACAATCACATCCTGTGGCGTTAAATTATGTTGCTGGTGCGCCGGATGGGTTGGTACTGGAAGCAGGTTTGGTGGATAGGTGGATTGTTGTCACGTTTGAAGATCCAGAAGTGGCTGCTGCGGCCAAGGCTTATGAACAGCGCAAGCAGCAAAGTCGCGGATTACACTTTTTACTTGTGCAGCCTGATGATTCAGGAATGACTTTCAGTGGCTTTTGGTTATTGCGTGCGGAAGATTAATTAAGTAGCCATCATAAATTTTGCAGACTAAAACAGATGAAAAAGGATATAAAAAGTAGGGAATAATAGTGGGTGTTATTCTACTTATATGTATTTTCCCGGTTGTAGGATTAAAAACCTTGGATTAAAAATTTAGGATAAGTGTCCTCATTTTTTAATAGATAATTTCATGCCCGACAATAATTATGTGTTAGAAAAGAAGGAAATTATATTATTAGGTGCGTCATTACGAAAAATAGAGCAAAAACTCCTGAAACAAGATCCAGAAAAAGGTATATCTAGAATTTGGTTTCAAGGAGAAGAACCTTATTTTGATGTCTTCTTTGAATTACAAAATGATGAAATAGTATGGTTTCAATTTACCTGGCGCGGAAAATCATTGTCTTGGAAGAGTCAAAAGCCTGAGTGGCAAACAGGTACTACCAATGAATTCAAAATTGATGATGTCAGTTTTTATGCCGCTAGCAAAACTATTGAAAACGATCGTGAAACTGATTGGGATTTTGTCAATTTAGTGAAGTCAATTATTTTAACTCGAGCAGAAGAAGATATTTTTAATAAGGCATTAGCACTTTTTAATTATTAATGAAAATAAAAATATAAAAAAGCGATCGCAGTTGCCAAAATTACTTTTTCGCAAGCAGACAAGTCTAATAGATTCTTTCATAAATTTTCACAACATCAAGAATAAACCAAGACAAGAGGATACCGAGAAATCCTAATTCCCACAAACCACATCCAGCTGTCATTCCCAAACCTGCTGACCAGCAAATAGCTACTGCTGAGGTGAGTTCCCTTGACTCCAACTGGCTGTGATTCTCGTTCCGGAGGTTCGCGCAAAATTACTCCAGCACCAAGAAATCCTATTTTGTTTGAGTCAAAACACCCGTTGAGAGACAACTGCCTGTTGCCCTCGTCATTCTAGTCTTGTGATAAGATTTTCTGTATGGATTTTCTTTGATCAAATGCCCAGCAAGCTAGCAGCATTAGGGAACCAAGCTCAGGCAGAAACTTCCGGGTATGGCTGACAAGTTTTTATGACTCTGCTTCTAGATCGGCTAATTAACAATGTACAAACGCTGAGGCAACACAGGAGATAATAAATTTTTTCTTTAGTAATTTTAGTATAAACTAAATCGCAATACCAAAAGCCAGCAGCGCTGTTTCCAGACTGTCAAATGATTTAGACTAGGCAAAGCATTTGAAAATATTTCTTTCCATGAAATTGAAAAATTATCGTACAAATGCTTTGCTCGTAAAGTTGATAGCGGATAAGTGATTAGTAGTTAAAGATTCACAACCAACTACTAACAACTGTACAGACGCAAGGCCTTGTATCCGTGCTAACTTCTCTGGTTTTCACCAGAGGCTATGACAACCGACAACTGACTAATTGAGTGGACAAACTCTACTGGCTTGAGCAAATTAAACCACTAGACCGCGCCGAAGTCGGTGATAAGGCTTTTTATTTGAGCAGAATCATGCAGCGCGGTTATCCGGTGCTGTCTGGTTTCGTCATTGCAGCATCAGTTTTGCGAGAATTTATAGAAACTCTAAACAGTTCCGAAGCATTAATTGCTGACTTACCCCATTCTTCTTTGCATTTGGACGTAAGTAACTGGCATCAACTTCAGCAGGTGGCTGGACGCTTGCGTCAGGAAATAATGACTGCCACTGTACCACCACAGTTGTTAAATGCAATTTTAAACGCAGCGAGAAGGTGGGATACTAAACATCTGATTTTTCGTCCTAGTCTGACGCTTCCGACAGGCAAACAGGGAGTTGGCAATTTATCTGGATTGCTAGAGTCACAAGTTTGTCGCTACGAACCAGAGGCGATCGCCTCAGCACTGAAGCGGACTTGGAGTCAGCTATTCCGTGCTAGAAGTCTTCTCTATTGGCAGCAAGCAAGTATTGACTTGCAGCAAATAAAATTAGCAGTTTTGGTACAACCAATTCACAATGCAATTGCCAGTGGCTTAGCGATCGCCAAATCTTCGGTATGGGAAATCCAAGCTACTTTGGGATTGGGATTTGCGATCGCCTACGGCGAAGTTTTGCCAGATGTCTATTACATTCAACCAGAAACCGGCATGGTGCTAGAGCAACAGTTGGGTTGTAAAATGCTAGCTTATCATATTGATGATGCAAATTCTGGGGCTAATTTGCAATCTGTGTCAACCTTAGATGACTCTTGTTTGCAAGTCTGTCTTCTCGAGGAAGCCCAACAGCAAGCATATGCCTTGTCAAAAGAACACCTACAACAATTAATTAGCCTCGCAAATCAACTTGTCACAGAATTTGGTGCCAATCTTACGTTAGAGTGGACAATTTCTCAAGAAACGCCTTCAGGAAAACTCTATCTGACACAAGNTAACGTCCCACCATCGGGGGTTTGCAATTCTCACTTCATTAAAGGATTAGGAGCAGCAATGGGACGCGTGACAGCAACTGCTCACGTGGTGAACTCACAACACAGACCAGAACAAATACCTAAAGGAGCGATTTTAGTTGCTCCAGCCATCACCCCTAATTGGTTGCCAATACTGCAACAAGCAAGTGGGATTATCACAGAACAGGGAGGTTTAACCAGTCACGCGGCAATTTTGGCGAGAGAATTGGGCATTCCTGCTGTAGTAAACGCAGCAAATGTTACAACTTTGATTCAAAACGGCGAACAATTGCTCATCGATGGCGACAAGGGAGAAATTTATCGCCTCAGTATGGGCGGGGGAGAAGATCTCGGAAAGAAAAAATCAGACCGATTCTCTCCTTTTAGCTTTTTGTCTTTATCTCCCGATCGCTCTGTCAATTCATCACACATTAGTCATACACCGCTGTCTGTAACAACACGGAAAACTACTCCCCATCACTCCATCAATTCTCATCTACCTACGATCGCTACCCGATTGTTAGTGAACTTGAGTCAGCCAAGCTTAATTGAGCAAGTGCTTTCTCTACCTGTAGATGGAGTGGGATTATTGCGCTCAGAACTGATGGCGCTCACCATTTTGGAGGGACAACACCCCAATCAGTGGCTAAGCGATGGGCGTCAGGCTGAATTACTAGAGCGTTGGTATCAACAAATCATGCAATTTGCTCATGCTTTTGCACCACGACCTATTTTTTATCGCTCTTTAGACTGGCGATCTCAGGAATTGTCATCTTTTAGCCACAATATTTCATCTTCACAACAGTCTGTGTTGGGAGAGCGGGGTACTTTCACTTATTTAGAAAACCCCGCCGTTTTTGAGTTGGAACTTACGGCTTTGGCAAATGTACAGAAAGCTGGTTATACCAATCTCCATCTCATTTTGCCATTTGTTCGTACAGTAGAAGAGTTTCGTTTTTGCCGTCAAAAAGTTGAACAAGCAAATTTAAATCAAGCACCACAATTTCAACTGTGGATTATGGCAGAAGTGCCAAGCGTGCTGTTTTTGCTGCCAGAATACATCAAAGCAGGTGTACAAGGAATTTCTATCGGAACCAATGACCTCACCCAACTACTGCTGGGAGTAGATAGAGAGCAAGGACAGCTAGCAAAAGCATTTGATGAACGTCACCCAGCGGTAATGGATGCAGTGGCCAGACTCATCCACATAGCTAGAGATGCGGGAATTCCTTGTTCTATTTGCGGTCAAGCACCAGTATTATATCCAGAAATTATTGACAAGCTGATCGCATGGGGTATTACTTCCATTTCTGTAGAACCTGAGGCGGTATTGAGGACATACCAAACCATTGCTCGAGCTGAGAAACGCTTGCTTTTAGAAGCAGCACGGCGACAAATGCAGTAGTTAGTAGTTAGTGGTTAGTGGTTAGTGGTTGGTTGTTGATTGTAGAGACACGCCATGGCGCGTCTGTACATTAGTTATTAAGTTATTAGTTAGTAGTTAGTAGTAGCCCCTTAGTAGTGCAATCCTAAACAATAAGTTTTCTTCGTGTCTTGGTGTCTACCCTGCAGTCAGCCGCTGCACATCTATGTGGTGAAAAAATAAATTTTCTTGAACCAGTAAGACACTAAGACACCAAGTAGTTAAGTTTTTACCGCTAACCACTATCGACTAACTACTAACCTAACTACTAACCTATTTAATATAACCAGTTTCCCGCAAAAACTTACGTAAATCAGCAAAGTATCGAGTGCGATCGCGTCCTTTATAAGCTTGTTTAACTTTCTGCCAACCATCTTGTCCTTGACCGAGCATATATTTATCTGCCAAGTATGCTGCTAAAAACCCCTTGCCACGATCTCCTTGTTTCCGTGCTGATAAGAAAGTTTGCCATAGCTCAAAGGCGTGATTGTAAATTAATTTGGGATAGCGTCTGGTAACATCTATCATCTTACCTTGGCGATATTGCCAAATTTGCAACGGATAACCAGATGCAGCATAGGCTGCGAATGCATAAGCAAAGCGATCGTCTCGACTTTCAAATTCTGGTAGCCCATCCCGATCTAAATCTCTAAGTCGATAGCCACCATTACCCCATTCATGGCGAATTTTTTTGTACTGCTTGGCTTTTGGATCGTAGTGATAAATCAGTGAGTAAGTACAACAGTGCGCTCCACCAGTAAAGAAATCGGCAATTACTTCTGGTTCTTTGTCACCGTCCACGTCTAGCACTGGCAATTTATCGCGATCGCTTTTATCTAACAAAGCACCAATAGGTCGATCGTATTCGCTGTCTTGGGGTAGCTTTTGAGTTAGGATGGTTTGCCCCTCGCGAACAATTTTTATCTGCACGTTTTTATACTGATATTCCTGTGGTTGTTCGTAGGAAATTTCTGCTCGCACATTGCCTGACTGTCCAGCGATAACTTCTGCTCCCACAGATGTAGCAAATACAGTCGTTACGCTTGAAATAGCTAAACTAATTACAGATTGAGTGATAAACAAACTAATGTTCTTCATAAATCGCGTATTAAGTTTAATTTTATACAATATATTTCAATCCGGTTCAGTTAAGGACAGGACTCACCCAAAATTAAGAAAGAACGAACCACAAAGGACGCAAAGGATACGCAGACGCGCAGCGGCTGACCGCAGGGTAGGAATAAGAGTTTCAGAGAGTTTTGCACAAGTCCTGAAAGGTTTTTGGTGCTAACTGAACTGTATTGCAATATATTTGCTGGTATCAATATTTTGGTGATTGTTCTGACTCAATGCTGCAGCCTGCACCATTACTTAGGAATATATAAATAGCGGCAAAATCCAATAAATTCCGATTGTTAGGCTCTGGTTCCGGATCGAAATCATCTTTTTGTTTTGATAAAAAAATACCTATCTTATGTCCTCTCTGACAGTGGGGAAAGGTAGATTCCCCCCACCCCCCCTTACAAAGAGGGACTATAGAGAATCATCTGTATCAAACATTTAGAGAAATGCTAGGAGAAATACTATTAGTTATTGGTTGTTTTTACCACTAAGCAGCAACTATCAACCACTAACAGTCTCCACGATAAACAAGTTTATTTATCTGAATTCACCTGCCTTACGAGTATTGGAATTGACCGGTGATGAGTTAATGGCTATATCCTTGTTTCCTTCCCTAACAAAACCTAAAGTTACTCGTTTCATCAACCAGTACAAACCAACAAGTATACCAAAAGTAATCGCAATAATTACTAGAGGTTGCTTGCCTAAAATTTCTTCTATACCTCTAGTTAGTAAAGCATCTGGTTGAGTGACAAAATCCCAACTGTTAAAACGCAAGAACCTACCCCAATAAATACCAACAGCACATAAAGCATGAGTAATCATCTCTACCCAGAAAATCCATTGACTCTTGCCTATGCGATGCAAGTAGTATCCCAGATTAATTAAAGATATGACGTAGGCTTCAAAACCAGCCAGAATGACCAGCACATACAAAGGAATTAGCACTAAGGTAATCATCCACACAGATTGAATTGTACGGACATCATTAATCAGGTGAATCACATCAGTTAACAAATAAGGTGCATTCGGTAAAAAAGCATAGAAAACTAAAAATCCCAGCCACCAAACCCAAGAGCGTCCGCGTTTAATGCGAAACAACCAAACACTCAAAGCCAAGGGTATAAATGCCAGAAATAAATTCCAAGTCATCCAACGCATGTTGATTTGCAAAACCGGTATTACCCTGGCTATTAATTCGATCAGTTCTGCTTTCATCACTGCTTCCTTAGAACAAGTGTGTGAATGATTGTGTATTCCCTCTGTTGGTGAATCCAGTTGATTGACGAATCAAACAACTAAAATCTAACTGTGATTGTCGCTAAAGCTAGAAAATCAGTTTCATACAATCTGAAATATGTGTGCTGGTGCTGCTAGGAAGGTAGGTCTATTAATCACCTAGTATAGCCATAACCACAAAATCAGCTACTAGTCCACCACGGTAACTTTGCCAGATGATACGAAGTTCGTAGTCAGAGCTTTAGCTCTGTTTAATACCGACTCTAAGGACTAAAGCCCTTGTTACAAACTCAGCATGCTTTGTGTGGTGGAGAAGCACTTTCCCAGATATGGCTATGGCTACAGTTATAGATTTCATCTTGTCGTGGTCATGTTCCAGAAACAAATGAATTCTTAACGCAGTAAGACTCGGCTACGGGGATCGATCGCTCTTTTAGGTCTAGATTCTTCTTTAGTACGGCAGATCGCACAATCTCGTAAGCAAATGGCTGCAAGGTTAAAAACTGTTGAATTTCCTGTAAAGGAAGTACCGCTACTGAATTCCATGTTGGGTGTGGGAGATGGCCAGAGGGGGGGATGGGGGGAGGGGGAGAGTGGAAGGGTGGGGGAAGTGGGAGATATAGAAGAAGTAGTGGAAATAAAAGATGTGGAAGGACTGGAGAGAGTAGGAGGAGTGGGAGAGGGGTCCACTGCGTTGCGGAGGTTTTTTCCGTTGTAGGATGTGGCGTGGAGGAGGAGTGGGAAGTTTGCTGCTATCGCTTGTAGTGGGTGCAGTAATGCTGGAAGTGACGAGTTTTGCATCCGCAGGTACTTTAACCGTCAATCTCACTGAGGAGCTATTGGTCATTTTATTAGGATGTTACGGTTGGCTGACCTGGGAACTCCGACTTGAAATCAAAGACTGTGGGACTTTCGCCACCATTGCGATCGCTATACATCAATATTACTGGTAGGTATTACTGGTAGGTGCCAAAGTCAGTTGAGCACCTGTGGTATATCTACCGCTTACCATTGCCCTGAGGTTGATATTACCTGGAAAACTGGAAATTTCGGCACTATAAATAGCTTGTAAGCTGACGCGATCGCTAATCTGCCAGTCAAATCCTACACCACTCGTACCGTTGCCAATTGCCAAAATGGGGTTACGCTGACCAAATAAAGAAATTGCTCCTTCGCCAGCACCTTCTTAGGGATTAACACCACGAGTTGTTCGCTATCAATTTGTTAATTTTTTCTAGACAAGCTGCCAACCCAGCTGCAAATTCATAACGATTGATTGCATGGTTAGCATGGTTGCCTAAAAAAGCGCTGTTGGGATATCCGGCTATATAGTCATAGCCTTTTACCAGAGATTGCAAAGCACCAAAAGCTCAGTCAGAGGATTGCACATCATCAAGTTGCGACACGGATGTAACTTGAGATATCTGACGATCTGAGCTTGGGGAAGTGGGAAAAGTCAAGGAAGTATCTTCTCGTCCCACTTTTACAACTTCTTTTTCGACCTTTTCGATTTCTTTTACTGGCTGTACTTCCCCTACCAAAACAGAAGAATGTTGGAATTTAACTTTATCTTGATTTTGAAGTATATTTAGATACTTTTTTTTGAAATCGAAATAACTTGAATCCAATAAACTCAGGTGGTGTAATTTCTGGCACTGAAGTAACCAGATTAGCCCGAGCTTGTAATGACTCCTGCAGTAACCAAACTGGCTGAAATTGTGCCTGCTCTGATAATTTCGCCCGAGATGCTTGTCCTGTTGCTAACACTCCCACTATTAGCAGGCTGATATCGCTTATTGTATTATTATTTACTCACATATATATTTATTTTGACAAAAAGAATAGATTGAAATCAGGGTCGTTTCGTATAAAAATGTTATAAAAGTTACTTATTTTCTGACTTAGAGAACGGGAGAGCCGGAAGTGGGGAATTGGGAATTGGTTTTCTTGGCATGCCCTATACCCGTTACCCCTTTCCCTTTGAAGATGACTGAATTGGTGTTTTAGAAATTACAATGATGCACTATTCAAGCTGGTTGCAATACTTATTCACCTGTGTAGCAAAAACATCTAATTGCTTGCCTGCTATTTCGGCTGCTTTCAGGGCTGTGTCGATTTCATCTCTAGCCTTTTGTATCCTCTCTCTACCTGATGCTGTAGCTTTTGCTGTCTTTGCTGCGCCAAGAGCCTTACCTGCCTTGTTGATGTTTTGAGCGAGAGTTGTAAACACCTTCACAAAGCGGGTTTGAAAGTCTTTGAGTTTGGGATCTTTTAAGTTTAGTTCCTCAATCTTTTTGGTAACAACTTCCAAATCCTGAGCTAGCTTCAAACTTGTTGACACCTGAGTAGCTTTATTCGTCTCTAGAAGAGAATTCCCCTCATTCACGGCACCTATTAGTTGCTGGCATTGGGACGCTTTGCTGTCGTTGCAACCAACCAGCAAAAAAGTTATACCTAGGCTAATAGGAAAAATGACGTTATATCTAAGCCTAACAGACATTTACACCTTACTACTGAATAAAATCCAAATAATAGTAACCAAAGATTCAGTAATTTTGGTTAGTGTTTCGATAATTTGACACTTCCATCAACTAGGAACTAGGCGTGTTGATATTTAGCAGATCTCTTGCACAAACAGTGTGAGTATGAAAAAATACAAGTATAAAAAATAGCGACGAGCTAGCAACAGATAAAAGATCTGCCACCATCAAACAAATGGTTATGTAAAGTACATACCACTGCCTTTGCAAGCATGGTATAAATACTCAAATAGAAGTGCGTATATGAGCGAAAATAATACTTTCCTAGCAGCCAGCGATCGCCTGCCGTTGCGATCGCCTGATGAAGTAGATTTAAATATTTTCAATAGCATCAAGGGCCCAGACGATCGCGGCAGTTTGGCAGTAAAAGATATAAGGCAATTATTCCACAAGCTGGTTTTAGTGGATGATGAGACACTGCTGAATGTTGAAACTATCAAAGTTCCAGGGTTTATTGGTATTTCCGACGAACAGCAAATTTACGATCCTCAAGGAAACACAATCTCCGGACACGAGGATATTTTGAAGTTTCTAGATGCATATGGTCTTTTGGTCTGCACTTATCAATACCACAGAGACCGCTACGGCAGAATTATTGATTTGCGCTGGCCTCCCAACGAGCAAGAACAGTATGATTTGATGGAAATTTTCATCAAAAACGAGGGACATCACTCAGGGGCGATTTTACCAGCACAACGGTTTACAGGAGAGAAAACATTTGCTAGCTTTAACGAACCAGACAGTTACCACAATGGGATGTATGGAGACAATGGCTTCGTTGCTGTGGCTCAACGTCTGGTTTTTCCTGATTTTGTCACTAAAGAGCAATCTCGTGGCTACACCGACAGCATCATCTGCTGGATGGCGTTGATCAACCCGTTTGTTCAATTTGCCGCCAACGATTTTAATGGCGGCGATCCTACTCGTGTTTGCGATCGCCCTACGCTCAAAGAGTTTTTGAAAAATTGTGCTCTTGCTAGTCTTGGTTCCCAAGAAGCACTAGAATTCTTTTATCGTCCAGAAAATACAGCTTATTGCGCTGAATTTATTTATATCAGTTTAAATACACCTGTTTATCCTTTTAACAAGCAGGGTTTGACTTTGTTGTTGGATGGCGATGAAGATAAGGCAGTGGAGATACTCAAACTCCAAGAATACCAGAATAGCAGACGCGAAAATATTCTCAGCTTCAAAAGCGAAAACCCGCAATTTAAAGCCTTTAATATTCAGATGCCAGTAGTACCAGCTGATTTGCCACCTTTAGATATGCTAATGGCTCAGCATGGACAAACAATTGACCCCAACAGTATCCCCTTTCCTCCTTTTAAACTATCCCAAGTACTTCGCCGCGCTTTCCGCACATTGCTTCCACGCACCCATGCAACGAACAATCCCAAAATCATCCAAGCGCAAGTAAAAATGTTTGGATATCTGGAGCCTTTGATTCTCAGGCAATTGGGTATTGGCATCCCTAGTCCTCAACCTGTACCCGGGCCAATGCCTATACCTCGACCTTTGCCTGAAAATCCTTCTGTTCCTGCAAAAAAAGGTGCGAATAGTAATCCGACTTCTCCTCAACAACCCAGTCCTCAACCTCAAGAAGATCCCAGATTGCCGGCTGTTCGCCAATTTATGGAATTTGTAAAAGCACAATTGCAACAGCAGTACAACAGTTACGAAGAATTTGATCGTACTTTCGATGCGATCGTTGAAAAAGCAGACGCTTTGGTAGGTGAAAGCGAATTAAAATACTTTGTACCACCGCGTATTTACGTAGATTTGGGACAAAACGACGGCGATGAAAATTTACCAAAAGGTTGGGGTTTTCGGCTAGAAACGGTGGGAGCACTGATTTATCGGGGAGCTATCAAAAGCATTCCCCAAAATGCTACAGAAAGCCTCCAGCAACCTCCACAGGAGCAGTTTCAAGATTCTCAATCCCATTCCAAGCAACCAAAAAACCCCTCACAGATGTTTGGTACGAGAAAATAATATAGGGTTTTAAATTGAATGCATTACGACTTTCTCCAAGAAACCTGAACCGAGTTTTTTTGGAGAAAATTTGAATTGCAAATATTCTTGGCTTGTAGTAAGCACTTAAGTGCTTACTACTAACCACATATAGTTCTAATTCTGAGAATTGGTATAACTCTCCACAAAAGTATCGCAATCAATACATGTTTAGCATTGTGAATTCTGATAACTCTTGGCGATCGCAATTGGATAGAACTTATACCAATTCTGTATGAAGATGCGCCCTCCGTGTCAGAAATAAAAACGAACCACATAGACACGCTAGATCCAAATCCCCAACCACCATCAAAGGAACAGGTAGACAAAAAATGACCTGTTGTAGCCTTGAGGGATGAGAAAATCGCCTTCAGAATATCATCCGTGGTGATGGCGTGAGAGAATCATTAATTGGCAGCACTGCCCCAGTTTGTCAGCCAATAGGTAATCCAAATTGCTTTTAGCTGAATTTTCTCCGATCGCTCTCATCGCCACCACTCCCACGGGTGCAAAAATACTACAAGTTCTTTGCCAAAATCAGGCTGCAACCTGCTGGGTTCCGGCATCTTTAAGGGAAAATACAGAACAAGAAAATTTAATTGCGTCATTTTACACAGGTTCTCTCAAAAACCACATAGCTAACCTGTGGCAGACACACCGCGCTTTTGTCTTTTGTTTGGCGACTGGTGCAGTAGTGCGACTGATTGGCCCGTTGTTACAACACAAATCTACCGATCCGGCAGTAGTGGTAGTGGATGAGACCGGACGTTTTGTCATTAGCTTGTGCAGCGGACATCAAGGTGGTGCAGATCAATTAGCGAGGTTGATAGCTTTACAACTTAATGCCACACCGATATTAACTGGTGCTTCCACTGGTTTGGGACTCCCAGCTGTAGATATGCTGGGGGTTCCCTTCGGTTGGCGTCGCGGTGAAGGTGACTGGACTGGTGTCAGCGCAGCTGTGGCACTGTCTCTTATAC
>JANZYY010000927.1 GCA_026419705.1 Fischerella sp. | reverse complement strand
AGATGTGTATAAGAGACAGGGGAAGAGCTTAAAGAACGGATAACCATGTTGGAAACGCAAATCCTTTCTATCATTGAAAGAGAGAACAAATTAAAAGAAGAGTTGGGGGATGCAAGTTTAGACCAATTGGAAATGAAACTGAAGAAAATACTCCATGGTCTGGAACACATAGAAAGGAGCAGAGAGCTATATCAGCAAAAGGAAAAGGAACTGGCAAACCAAAGAAAAGAGTATGAAAAACTCTTAAAAGAACTTGAGAACTTAAGAATAAAGCAAGCTGAGACTGCCCAAAAACAGCTTTCAACAAAGCATAATCTTGAAAACCTTGAAGAGGAAGAGCGGAATCTTTTGAACCTTTTGGGAGGGGATGAGAGAAAAGTCCTTGAAGAGATAAACCTCGTGGAGGAGGCATACAGAGATTTGAAAGAACTGAGGGAAAAGGAAAGAAAATACACGCAAAGACTCCAAGAAATCC
>JANZYY010000926.1 GCA_026419705.1 Fischerella sp. | reverse complement strand
CAGATGGAGAGTTGCTGACTTGTGAACCTGCAACGGTATTGCCAATGGCACAGCGCTACTTTTTGTTTTAATGAATACGATTGTGCGAGCACATCTTCTGTACACAGATGTAAACATAGCTCAACTGTCACCAAGTGAAAAAGCTAAGATCAAAAAATAAACTATGCCCAAGCAAATAGTTATGCTATTTGTTAACAAAAAAATTGTGACTGATGAAGCAATGCCTCTGAATTACAAAATAAGCAAACTTTGATTTAAATAAGTAGGTAGGTGTAATTAAATTCACTCAATATCCTTTGGAAGAACGGCAGGAAATTAAGCAAATTAGTAATGGATGGAGTTGACACAGCCTTATGATCGAATATCAATATAGTGCCAATAAGGTTCGGTTAAGGTTGTTGGTGGGAACGCTAGATGCGTAGAGACGCGAAATTACCCTGCCCGAACGCCTGCGGCGTACGCGTCTCTACAAAGATTATCGGTAGGTCAATTATCTTATCCGAAC
>JANZYY010000925.1 GCA_026419705.1 Fischerella sp. | reverse complement strand
ATGTACTGTACATCTTTGTCTCTTATCTGAGAAAGTGGATATTTAATGACGTAGTCTTCCTTATAGCAGGTAGCATATTTTAATTTAACAGTTCTCTCGGGATCCAGGTAAATCGGATGGTCTTGTAAGGATTTGACGGCTTTTTTATAGTCACCCTTATAAAGTGCTAGGCGCTTTTCTACCAATTCTCGGATGTAGGGCTTAAAAATGAGATGGGGATGCGCGAAGAAGTATTCTGGTTTATGCTGGATGGGTCGGCCATTTTCATCAGTATCTAAGACTCTAATTTTCCCGTACACGCTTTCCTCGTTGAGTGGACCTCGGGGCACGACAACCTTATTTTGAACGATGATTGTTTTTCCATTCCGCCTCACCATTTGCTTACCATAGGTCGCCACTTTTTTGCCGGGTTTGAAGGAAACGATAATTTGGGCCACCTTTTCTTCTACTTCGCGTGTTGAAAAGGGCTTTTGAAGTATGAAGTAACGGTCTTGTAGTGTAAGCG
>JANZYY010000924.1 GCA_026419705.1 Fischerella sp. | reverse complement strand
AGATGTGTATAAGAGACAGTGCGTATGCTGTGAGGGATAACATGGTTTAGGAGAAAGCCCTGATGTCCCTCTTCTGCTTCGGGTTTTAGCCCCCAAGCACCCTTCATCTTTCCTATAGCATTCCAAGTCCATACAGAGTTAGGCTCGGTGGTCTCCGTGAGATAAACTTGGCACTTTACCTTTCCAACCCTTGACTCCACCCACACCCAGTCAAGGTGCTTTATTCCCAGTTTCTGAGCAGTTTTGGGGTTCATATACAGATAATTTCTGGTGGATATCTGCCTAAGCCATGCGTTCTGAGAGTCCCAAGAGTGATACATCCACATGGGTCTCTGGGTAAAGCTGTATAGAGGGAACTCTTTACCCGAAACTTCCTCTTCAAAGGGTGGATACCAGAAGGGTAGCGGGTCAAAGTATCGCACCAATCTTTCTCTAAGTATGGGGTCTGTCTCTTATACACATCTCCGAGCCCACGAGAC
>JANZYY010000092.1 GCA_026419705.1 Fischerella sp. | reverse complement strand
AGATGTGTATAAGAGACAGGATTTATACTGATTGACCGTATTCCATCATCATGTCCCTGTAGAATTTTGATGCATTCACCAGTATCAACATCCCATAGCCTAATTGTGTTGTCATCGCTGCCACTTGCTAGTATCCGTCCATCTCGACTAAAGGCAACTGATATTACCCAACTTGTGTGTCCCTGGAAAGTTTTTAAGCATTGTCCAGTTTGAATACTCCATAACTTCATTGTGCGGTCATTACTGCCACTTACTAATGTGTTACCGTCCGGACTAAAGGCTACCGACCAAACCTCATTATCATGTTCTCGAAAGGTTTGCAGGCATTGACCTGTACCGACATCCCACAGCTTCACGGTACAATCACTACTGCCGCTAGCAAGAATACTACTATCTGGACTAAAGGCTAGTGACGGAACCCAGTTACTATGTCCCTTACAGGTCAGAAGTTGTTTCCAATCCGTAACTCGTCGCAAGCGAATCTCACCATTGGTATCCCCCGTAGCCAAAAGTTTACCATCAGGGCTAAAGGCTACCGAGGAAATACCGCCGAAGGTTTCAGCAAAAACACACTTAGTGAGATTGGCATTTTGGAAATTGACATCGTGCAATTTCACATTCCGCAAGTCTGCTTGCCAAATATTTAAATCAGAAAAATCATAGCCAGTTAAATCCGTCTCTAGTTGACAAAGTAAATTGAGAATATTTCCACCCGTGTACCCTGGTTCTTGGGGAGATTCTTCTCGTAACCTTGCTAGAATTTTGGTTAATTGGTTTTCAATCCCTCTTTTGCTTCTAAAGACAGTAAGTAGTCCATTAATCACTGGTTTGAGGATGAGGCGAATTTGAGCTTCTTTTACGTAATCTTTTGCTGTCGCCTTCATGAGAGCGTAGCATCTAAAAAGCTCGATCTTTTCAGTAGCAATCTCTTCGCAAACCCGTTCTATCAATACCTGAGTTACATACTCCATGACTACTGGTTGTAGGGTAAAAGTAGCTGCGCTTTTCTCAACAAGCGATCGCCGTACCAAAGATTCCAAAGCCTCCAGTAATTTTTGCGGTGGTATTGGTGATGTAATATCCTCCCGTAATTCCGATAGCGAAATTGGCTCACGATTAACCGCAAGCCAATACATTATTTCTGCTTCTAAATCTGATAAGCGCTCAAACTGCTGGTCTAAAAGATCGCGAATATCTCCGAAAACTGCTGTATTTTGCCGCAAAAATTCAGTTGCATTACCATCAAAAACATCTTCAATGGTCGTAGCAACTATTTTCAAAGCTAATGGATTACCTGCATAGAGTTTAATAATTGCTTCCCATTCTGCCTCTGTAGCAGATAGTCCTTTGACTTTAAAGATTTCCTGTCCTTCAGCCACCTTCAATCCACCTAATTGGAGGGAGCGAACGGGTAATATTTGTCCCTTGAGTAAGGCTACTTCTTTTGGTTTTTCTCTACTAGTCAGCAATAAGCAGCTTTGGTGAGTTGCTTCTCCTAGCTGTCTAAAAAGCTCACCATACCCCTCATAGCCTTCTCGATATTGTCCAGCTCGATTGCCGCTGCGGAGAACTGACTCTACATTATCAAGTATCACCAGACAGCGGTAGTTGCGTAGATAATGGAGTAGTCGCACTATTCTATCACTTAAATTTTCTGGCAAGTTGGTTTCTGTTTCCTGGTCGTCAGATAAAATTCGGATCAGGTTAGCAATAACAGCATTAGCAGGCGGTGCTTCTCGTAGCGATCGCCAAATCACATACTCAAAATCTTCCTGAATACGTTGAGCAAGCTTGATAGACAAAGACGTTTTACCAATTCCACCCATTCCTAACAGTGCTACCAATTGGCAACGCTCATTGAGAATCCATTGCTCCAACTTAGCAAGCTCTTCTGTACGTCCGTAAAAAACTGATGTATGAGTAGCTTCACCCCAATATATGCGAGTATTAGAGCTTAAATAATCATTTTTCTCTATTTCTAAGTCAAAAATTGAAAATAGCTTTTCCAGAGTTTTTTTATCTACTCCTCCTTCGCGATTCAGTACTTTCGAGATGGTACTGGGGTATAATCCAGAAAGTGCACTCATTTCTTCAAGAGTGTAGCTATTGCCAAAATTTTTCTCTACTTCCGATCTACGCTTTGCCTCCTGAAGTTTTTGCAACCCCCTAGTAGTAAGTGCAACACCACGTTTACGTCTCCAATTTTGTATAACCATATATAAAAGATGCAGTTAATAACTGAATATTAGTTTTGTTGGCTTTTCAGCCGGATAAAGACTTTACCTTTACTAGTTTATTTATATAAACACAAAATTTGCATTGATTGAGATAAGCACATGCATTTTAGGAATTAGCTTTATATTTTTTAATTCTGCTTCCTCTCATACTTTGATTGCAGCTTAATTTTTCTTTTTATTCTTGTTTTTAGTAGCGGTAGGTTTAGTTCTTTAATATCGACCAAGAAGAAGAATGAACCACTAAGTCACTAAAACGCTAAGATTTTAATTTTATATTTGGAATAGAGGATAAATTCATCTTGTAAAGATGTAACATCTTAATTTAATTTTTGAAAAAATCAGAAGCACGATGATGATGCAGGATAAACCCTTGACCAGAGGCGTACGCCGCAGGCATGCGGGTAGGATAATTTTGCGTCTGGAAGGTTTGGATTCATACTGCGAGCTAGCAACGCCTTGTTCTCTCTGATTTATGTGATATTCGCCTGGGTTTGGGTGGATTGTCAGTCAAATTTAGAATTTAACGGCCTCGAAAACTTGAGTAATTTCCCTTCTTACTTAAGTCATAACGGGCACTAATTATCTACTAGCTACGTCAAATATCCTACTGCGCAAAGTCTGCATCAGGTTCTTTGATGCAGAAATTTTGACGCGCCGCATTGAATAAATAACTACCAATTTAATTAATCCCTTAGTAAGCTTAAATACTCATACACTCCATGGCTAGTAGGTTCCATCACAAAAGCACGCGATCGCACAAGTGGGTAGCTAATGCATCATTCAAACCTGTGACATTAGGTTTTATACCTCAAGTTTGGCAGCGATTGCATGCATTGAAGCGCCTGGGCGGGCGATCGCTTAGGTATCTTCTCCCACTCCTATTTTTGATGTCACTTTTGACAGTATTGCTAGGAAACAACTTTCATCCTGCGACAGCACAGCTATCCCGTCAGGAAATTCGTGGGGTTTGGATGACCAACAATGACTTTAACATCCTCAGGGATCGTGCGAAAGTGCAGGATGCGATCAACCAGTTGCGAAAATTGAACTTCAACACCATCTATCCGGTAGTGTGGAATTCTGGCTATGTGATGTATCCTAGTGCCGTGGCAAAACGTACGGGTATCCAACCCTTTGTTTTGCGAGGCTCTGATGGACATGATATTCTCGCAGATATCACTGCTCAAGCTCATCGCCAAGGCTTGCTTGTAATTCCTTGGTTTGAGTTTGGTTTTATGGCTCCCCCGATGTCAGAGCTGATGTTGAATCATCCAGATTGGTTCACGCAAAAGCGCGATGGTAGCCAAACTTCCCTTAGTGCTGCTGGTGAAGTTGCATGGCTTAATCCCTTCCATCCAGAAGTGCAGAAGTTTATTACCGATCTGGTACTGGAAATTGTCACCCAATATGATGTCGATGGGATTCAATTTGACGATCACATGAGTTTGCCTCATGAATTTGGCTACGATCAATACACTGTAGCCTTGTATACTAAAGAAACAAAGAACAATCCTCCGGCTAATCCTCAAGACCCAGCATGGGTACGCTGGCGAGCAGATAAAATCACGGCGTTTATGGTACAACTCAATCAAGCTGTGAAAGCGAAAAAACCAGGTGTGATTTTCTCTGTTTCTCCCAACTACTACGATTTTGCTTACAAGTTTCACTTGCAAGACTGGCTCGCTTGGGTACGGCTTAACATCGTAGATGAGCTAATTGTGCAAGTGTATCGTCCGAATCTACAAAGTTTTATTGCCAAGATTTCCCGCCCAGAAATTCAAGAAGCACAACAAAAGATCCCAACTGGAATCGGTATCATGGCAGGATTGCGAAATAACCCAGTTCCGATCCAACAAATTAAGTCCCAAGTACGGGCTACCCAAGAACGTGGTTTGGGAGTAGCCTTCTTTTACTACGAAAGTCTGTGGAACTATGCTCCAGAACCTGTAGCCGAACGACAGTCTGCATTTCAAGCCTTATTCCCTGCTTCTGCTCTCCGCGCTAGGATTTAAAAAAGTGATTGGGGATTGGGGATTGGGAATAGATGAAAATTATGAATGATGAATGCTGAAAATTTCATAATTCATAATTCATAATTCACGCTTAATGTGAATTTCATAATTTTTATGTCCCAATCCCTTTGATGTCAAATCCTGCGAGAATTAAACTACATTGGCAACGATCTGTGTGGCTTCTTGCAAAATTTCCTCTAGGTGTTCTTGGCTCTTAAAGCTCTCAGCATAGACTTTGCAAACATTCTCTGTACCAGAGGGACGCGCCGCGAACCAGCCGTTTGCGGTTGTTACCTTTAGTCCACCAATGGGTGCATTATTGCCAGGAGCGTTGGTTAACTTAGCAGTAATGGGATCGCCAGCAAGTGTTGCTGCTTTCACATCCTCTGGGGATAGTTTGCTTAGACGCGCCTTTTGTTCTGGTGAAGCAGGAGAATCAATACGTTTATAGAATGGTTTGCCAAGTTTTGCCGTTAAATCTTGATAGTGCAAACCAGGGTCTTTACCTGTGCGTGCTGTAATTTCGGCAGCCAGCAGGTCCATGATTATACCATCTTTGTCTGTTGTCCAGACGGTGCCGTTCTTACGCAGGAAGGAAGCTCCAGCACTTTCTTCACCACCAAAGCCAAAGGAGCCATTGAGCAGACCCTCGACAAACCACTTAAAACCGACCGGAACTTCGCAAACCTGGCGTCCAATCTCTTTGGCGACTCGGTCAATCATGCTGCTGCTGACCAAAGTTTTGCCGATCGCACTTTTTGGCGACCAGCCACTGCGATTGGTAAACAGATACCAAATTGCAACAGATAGGAAATGGTTTGGGTTCATCAACCCTACACTGGAGGTGACAATACCGTGGCGATCGGAGTCTGTGTCATTGCCAAAAGCAATACTGTAGTCATCCTTAATTTTCACTAGGCTAGCCATTGCATAGGGAGATGAGCAGTCCATGCGGATCTTACCATCCCAGTCTAAGGTCATAAAACGGAACGTCGGATCGACCGTCTTGTTGACCACAGTTATGTTCAAGCCATAGCGTTGGGCGATTGGTTCCCAATAAGCGATATTCGAGCCACCCAAGGGATCGACACCAATGCGAATACCAGACGAGCGGATCGCCTCAATATCTATAATATTTTCCAGGTCATTAACGTAAGGAGTAATGAAGTCAAAAAAGTGAGTTGTAGCTGCTTTCAAAGCCGATTCATAGGGAATGCGTTTGACATCCCGATTTTTATTTGCCATCAACTCGTTGGCGCGGTTTTGAATCCATTTGGTAATTTCTGGTTCAGCTGGTCCGCCAGAAGGAGGATTGTATTTAAAACCACCATCGCTGGGTGGATTATGGGAGGGCGTAATGATGATACCGTCTGCTAAACCGCTGGTTTTATCTTTGTTGTAGGTGAGGATAGCATGGGAAACTGCTGGTGTAGGCGTGTATTGAGCATAACCTTCACCTGCGGCAATGTAAACCTCTACGCCATTTGCGGCTAGCACTTCTAACGCAGACTTTTGGGCGGGAGCCGAGAGGGCGTGCGTATCCATACCCATGTATAGCGGTCCGTTAATGCCTTGGCTGTGGCGATACTCAGCAACTGCCTGAGATACTGCTAAGATATGGTCTTCATTAAACGTGCCATGAGCAGAAGAACCACGATGTCCTGATGTACCAAAACTAATGCGCTGTAGCGGGTTTTCAGGATCGGGATGAACCGTATAGTATTGTTCCAAAAGCCGATCGACATCAATTAAAATGTCGGCCGGAGCAGGTTTGCCAGCCAGGGGGTTGATGTGCTCTGCCGCTGTTGTCTGCATTTGCTCTCTCCATATGCTACTACGGTTTGGCTACGATCAGAATACCGTGAAATGTTGTTAGTGGTTAGTGGTTGTTGTATAGACATGCCATGGCAAGTCTGTACATTGGTTAGTGGTTATTAATTAGGGGTTCTCCCACTCTTCCACTTTCCCATCACTCCATCACCCCACGTCCTGCTTGTCTTGCTGGTCGCTAAATGTATCAGACTTATGGTGAAATAGTATCAATCTTCTGATTCTAGTATCTCCTTTGCTTTTAAAAGTTCTGCGTAATGTTCTTCACTGACCTTGGGATATGCCAGATTGAGAGATTTCATCTTCTCGTAGATAAAATAGGCTACAGCAATACGTGTAAACCATTTACGATCTGCCGGGATTATATGCCAGGGAGCCCATTTTGTACTGGTATGGTTAAACACATCTTCATATGCTTCCATATAGTCATCCCAGAATTGCCGTTCTCTAGCATCACTAGTTGAAAATTTCCAATTTTTTTCTGGAAGCTCGATTCGCTTCAAAAAGCGTCTTTTTTGTTCTTGTTTGGAAACATTGAGGAAAAACTTCAGCACGACTATGCCATTGTTAACAAGATATTTTTCAAAGTTGTTAATTTCTTCAAACCGTTGCTTCCAAATATGTTTGTCTTTCTTATCAGCTGGTAGTTGCTGCTTGGCAAGAAGTTCTGGGTGTACGCGTACTACCAGTACTTCTTCATAGTAAGAACGATTGAAAATTCCAATACGCCCTCTTTCTGGTAGAGCTTTATAAGAGCGCCACAAATAGTCGTGATCGAGTTCCTCTGCTGAAGGAGCTTTAAAACTAAACACTTGACAACCTTGGGGATTTACCCCTGACATCACGTGTTTAATCGTGCTATCTTTACCTGCAGCATCCAATGCTTGAAGAACAATCAGCAAAGCATAGGTATCCTGAGCGTACAGCATATCCTGATACTTCGCTAACTCCTTGATCCCGAATTGCAATATCTCCTGGGCTTCATCCTTTTGAAAATCCCCTTTATAGCCCGGATCAAAGTCCTTGATCTTGATCTTTGAACCAGGTCGGACAATCATAGATTCAGGATTCAAGCGACTAACGAAGTCTTCGTAAGCCATAAGCTCAAATACTACCTTTCCAGCCACCTCCCTATTAGTCTATCTAGTAAATCTTGTGTAGTGAAATATCAAGCAGCAGTAACTTTTAGTATCAAAGGTTGAGAGCTAGTCAGCTGCAAACTCACCCCAAGCTGATTTGCTTGCAGATAATGCACAGTTTTATACACTATTTCTATCCGTTCAGCTGCATTCGCTTTCGCTGCTAATAAATTTTCTTGGTGTCTTGGTGTCTTGCTGGTTCAGGAGAATTTATTTTTTCACCACCAAGACACTAAGACACCAAGTTGAATCAGAAAACTTATGAATAGCAAAGGTATGATGGTGTCATACCTTCTATAATCAGCCTAGTAAGGCCACTTCCAATTGAGGATTTCGGGCTTATCAATCCCGTGCTCGTAGGCGTAATGACGGCAAGAGATTTGCTCATCTTTGAGCATTTCTTTGACGTGAGCGCCTGCTACTTTGAGTTTAGGGACTCGATCGATGACGTCGATCGCAATGCTAAAGCGATCGATTTGGTTTTGGATGGCAAGCTCTAAGGGTGTGTTGATGTTGCCTTTTTCTTTGTAGCCACGCACGTGGATGTTGTTGTGGTTGGTGCGACGGTAAGCCAGGCGGTGAATCAACCAGGGATAGGCGTGGAAGTTGAAGATCACCGGCTTATCAACAGTAAACAAGCTGTCAAAATCGCGATCGCTCAAACCGTGGGGATGCTCTGACTCTGGCTGCAACTTGAATAGGTCAATCACGTTGATAAAGCGGATCTTTAAGTCGGGGAAGTTTTCACGCAGTAATACTGATGCTGCGAGTGCTTCCTGGGTGGGAATGTCACCTGCGCACGCCAGCACCACATCTGGCTCTTCACCAGCATCCGTACTTGCCCACTCCCAGATGTCAATGCCCTTAGTGCAATTACGGATGGCGGCTTCCATGTCATGATACTGCAAGTGCAGTTGCTTGTCAGACACAATCACGTTGACGTAGTTTTCACTCCGCAAACAGTGGTCAACGACTGACAGCAGGGAGTTGACATCGGGAGGAAGATAGATGCGAACCACTTCTGGACTCTTGTTAACGATGACATCCAAAAAGCCAGGATCTTGGTGGGTGAAGCCGTTGTGGTCTTGTCGCCAAACAGTGGAGGTAATCAGGATGTTGAGCGAAGAAATTTCTTCCCGCCAGTTAATGTGATGACAAATCTCCAGCCATTTAGCGTGCTGGCTGACCATTGAGTCAATTACATGTGCGAAGGACTCATAAGTAGAGAAAAAGCCATGACGACCCGTGAGCAAGTAGCCTTCCAGCCAACCTTCCAACGTATGTTCGCTCAGTATCTCCATCACACGACCATCTGGAGACAGTTCGCCACCGTCAGCATCTTCTGGTAAATACTCTGCAATCCAGAACTTTTTACTGACTTCGTAAACTGCATTGAGTTTGTTGGAGGTATTTTCGTCAGGACCAAACACCCGAAAGTTAGTCATGTTGTTTTTCATGACATCGCGCAAGAAAACACCCAGAGGTTTGGTATTTTCAACCTCGATTGTTCCGGGCTTGGGAACATCAATACCATACTTGCGGAAGTCAGGCATTTTCAGTTCGCGGCGCAACAATCCACCATTGGCGTAAGGGGTAGATCCCAAACGTTTTGTGCCACTAGGTGCCATCTCCTTAATTTCAGGTATGAGCGCACCGTTAGCATCAAACAGTTCTTCTGGTTTGTAACTTCGCATCCATTCTTCCAGCAGTTTCACATGCTCTGGGTTGGAATGCATTGCTCCCATTGGCACCTGATGGGAGCGCCAGAAACCTTCCACTTTATGCCCGTCTACTTCTTGAGGACCGGTCCAGCCTTTGGGTGTGCGCATCACAATCATCGGCCAGCGGGGTCGGATCGGAGCGTTACTGCTACGAGCTTCTTGTTGAATTTTGTGAATCTCTGATATGCAACGATCTAATGTTGCTGCCATTGCTTGGTGCATGCTCTCAGGCTCGGAGCCTTCTACGAAGTAGGGTGTGTAGCCATAACCTTTGAACAGGTCTTCCAGTTCTTCGTGGCTGATTCGAGACAAAATCGTGGGGTTGTTAATTTTGTAACCATTCAGGTGCAAAATTGGCAGCACAGCACCATCGCGAATCGGGTTGATGAATTTGTTGGAGTGCCAAGAGGTTGCTAAAGCTCCGGTTTCTGCTTCTCCATCGCCAACCAGGGCTACAACAATGAGGTTAGGGTTGTCAAATGCTGCACCATAGGCGTGAGATAGGCTGTAACCCAATTCCCCACCTTCGTGAATCGAGCCTGGTGTTTCAGGAGTACAGTGGCTACCAACTCCACCAGGGAAGGAGAACTGCTTGAAGAACCGTTTCATTCCCTCTTCGTCTTCACTACAGTTAGGGAAGTAGTGGGAATAAGTACCCTCCAGGTAGCAAGGACCAAGAAATCCAGGCGCACCGTGACCAGGCCCCACCACATATAACATGTCTTGGTCAAATTTCTTGATGACGCGGTTGAGATGTGTGTAAACAAAACTGATACCAGGACTAGAACCCCAGTGTCCTAACAAGCGGTGCTTGATGTGCTCTGGCTTGAGAGGTTCTTTCAGCAGTGGATTATCCCGCAGGTAAATCATGCCAACAGCCAGGTAATTGGCAGCACGCCAGAAGGCATGCATTTTGCGGAGTTCGTCAGAGCTAAGGGGTGCACCTTCAACTGTTGAACGTGCAGGACCAAAACAGCTAATAGAACTAATGTCGTCAGCGGTTGATTTTGGAGGTGTTGCTACCATACTTGCACCTAAATTGTCTCATAACTGTGTCTTCTGGCTACTGCGATCGCTTCACATACATCAAAGTTCATTCTTACATCCACTTCAGTGGCAAAGAAGCGATCGGCAGATCGATTTTTCCTGAAAGCATTTGTATCCACAAAAAAGCTGTAGCATTGCTGCTAACTGTGCCTGTTACTGTTGCACTCAGAAAACAAACCTGAAACTACAGATTAATAATAAATCATCAGCAAACAGACGCAACTGATTGTACGCTCAGGTGATAAATGCGCCTGATTCAACTGCTTGCTTCAATTTCTGGAATTGATTGTTCAAACTAGCAGTAGCAACCCCTATAGTCAAGAAATCTTATCTACACTATAAGGTGGTGAAATCCTAAACAATAAATTTTCTTCGTGCCTTGGTGTCTTGGTGGTGAAAAAATAAATTTTTTTTGAACCACCAAGATACTAAGACACCAAGTCCGATCGGGTAAAATAGGTTTTTTGTCCACCTTGAAAGGGCTACTATCAGAACTTAAATGTTGACAAAAAGCCAGTCGCATGAGATTTTCAAAATTCTGAGGAAGTAACTGTACTCAAAATTTCTAATCTCAGTGTGAAGTTGTGACTTTGACAACAATACTTATTATAAATACTCTGCTTTTCTGACTATGGTTTCCATAGCAGATAAGCCAGTTAAGCAGGTCAGTTAGGGCAGATAAACGACTAAAGGAACAGAGAAGAAGGCAGGAGATAGAACCAAAAAATTTAGATTTATTATGCTTTGAGTATTATTGACAAATCTAAATTTTGTTACTTTTACTAAATAGCGATCGCTGTTTTGATTGATGAAAAATTGACATATATTTTTCTTGTCCATAGACTTTTTATGCAATAACCTTTTCTTAACCTTAAGATTATGTAAAAAATTTTAGATTTTTTTCAGATTGTTGAATTTTAATAAATGTTCATAACAGTCAAAGATTATGAATAATATCGTGAACATTAACAGTTATGCGTTCTATTATTCTTTCAGCGGCAATCCCAATAAATCGCTGATTCTTTTTATACACGGCTTTATGGGAAATTCTCAGGAATTCGATGGAGTTATACGATCGCTAAAGAAAGATTTTTATTGCTTAACTATAGACTTGCCTGGGCATGGCAACACTAAAGTATTAGGTGCGGATAAATGCTACAGCATGGCACAAACTGCTCAAGGTTTAATTAACTTGTTAGATAATTTGCAAATTACTAAATGTTTTTTAGTAGGTTATTCTATGGGAGGTAGGTTAGCTTTATATCTTACCTTAAATTTTCCCCACAAATTCCCTAAAGTTGTTCTGGAATCAGCTTCTCCTGGTTTGCCAACAGTTATAGAACAGCTAAACAGAATTAAGCGTGATGGGCAAATAGCTAAAAAATTAGAAAGATGCACTGAAGAAAGTGATTTTATAACTTTCTTATTACATTGGTATAGTCAGCCTATTTTTGGCAATCTCAAAAACCATCCGCACTTTCAAGATTTGATAGAAATTAGATTGAAAAATCACCCAAAAGAATTAGCTAAATCCCTGCGTTTTATGGGTGTTGGATGTCAACCCTCTTTGTGGGAAAAACTTAAAAATAATACCAATCCATTGCTTTTATTAGCTGGTGAATATGATAAAAAATTTATCGATATCAATGAAAAAATGGCGAATATATGTCAATTTAGCCAGCTAAGAATAATTAGGAATGCCGGACATAATATTCATTTCGAAAATCCCAAAAATTTTGTGGAAAATATTGGTAGTTTTTTTAGAAATCAGGCTGAGATGGAGGAATTAAATTTCAAGGATAAGTAAAAACATCCATATAAAAAAATTTACTTTTAATGAATTTGACAGATGAGCTTAGGAATTATTGAAGCCTACAGTGGCGGATTTTTAGAAATTATTCCAGAAGGGGAAGGTAGTGACTATTGGCTGATAGTAGCAATACACTATAATGGAGAAGTTTTGCGTCCTAGTCCCCGACTCTACCGTAATAAAAAACACGCGCTAGCAAAGGCAAAGAAAATTTATGATTGGATCGCCAAGCGCGATCGCCAAATTTACGACAGGGTATGTTGGTGCGAAGAACTGGGAATTACCCTATGGCATGAATCTAAGAATTACTTTTAAATGAAGGTGTATTATACCTTTGCTCAAGTACCCCATCACAAGTTTTGATTACAATTGCCGTTAATTTTTAAGTTGCTTTTAATTCTTCCTTTAACATTTTTTGGTAAATCTGAGGTAAGTGGGGACTCACAGAATTAGTTTCAATACCATAGCCTAAACTTGTCCATGTTGATGACAGTCGCCGCAACACCTGATCTAACTTCCCCTGACGCAGTAGCTGAGAAATATTGATTCCCCAAAATTCGGAATCACTTAACCAACTATGCACCACTGCGTCTTGATACTCTGGTTCAAAACTATAAGAAGTCCAAAACATAAACCGCTTTGGTTTTGGATGGTATCTGGGCGCGATTGTATACCAAGTTTGATCGATGATTTGATATCTACCGGCGGCTGTAGAACAATTACCCTTATTAGGTCTAGTCACAATTGTCACACAAATCTCGGGATGGCGGCTGAGGTCTTTGACATGTTGTCCGCCATACAAAATTGAATAGGGACGGTTACTACTGGCTTCACTGGCTGAGATAGTTCGCATCAAAGCGCGGATGTAGGGATC
>JANZYY010000923.1 GCA_026419705.1 Fischerella sp. | reverse complement strand
GTATATGACTCCTAATTTTTCACCTAATTTACTCCTATGGAATATTCTATGCAAGTACCAAACTCAGTCGATTCAAGGTAAAGCAGTTCACCCTTGAGCTTTGGTGGTTTATGCCGCCTTTAGCAAGCAATTTGGAGCGCGATCGCCCAATTCTTAAGGTCGTACTTTGTTCGCCATCCAGGTAAAGAGAAGTCGTTCAATACAATATAATTGCATCGACTTATTATTGTATAATAATTTGCGCTTCACCCATATTCTCCTAAAAAGCATCGTACCAAATAAGCAATCTGCTGCCTCATCGCTTCCATAGAAAATTCAATTCTTAGTGTCTTGGTGACTTAGTGGTTCAATCTTCAAATGCAAAAATGCGATCGCTCCTTTTACGTTTCTACTCACCATTAGGAAGCTTAGCTTGATAAAAATTGCCATTACTACGATGAGACCTGGTTAGATCCGCATTCGTAAGGTCAGCATGGCTGAAGTTAGCATCCAGGTCAGTCCAAGCGATCGCTGCTCCT
>JANZYY010000922.1 GCA_026419705.1 Fischerella sp. | reverse complement strand
GGGTTTGGGCTGTCACAACTCAACCGGTGAGTGCGATCGCATTAAAGTTTGTTTGTAGTGCTGGCTTGAGCCAGCCACGACTCAAGTCGTGACTACAAACATTTTTATGATTAGTATGATTGAATCTACTAAACCACCTGCCAAATCCCAAAGTTACCAATTTGGAAAGCAGGCACTTTTTCGACTCTACTTCCGGGTATCCAGCACATGCTAGAAAATGCAACATGTTCTCCAGCTCCGCTGGATTCTGTCCACTCCCTTCCCACCAATGGCTCGATTTCTCCCTGAACAGACACATTAGCAGGTACGGTATGTGCCAGAAGTCGTTCCGTTGGTTTGATAATCGGTCTATCCTCAGTGGCTTCGAAGGTTGCTTCTCCACAAAACAATTTATTTGTTTCAAGTGGCTTAAATTCTTTCTGATTTTTAGGAAACACAGGAATCAAACCCCCCCAGCCATAGCCCCGCTCACCACCCAGTTGTAATTGGCACAGAGCCATTTTCCAATCCAGTTTACAGC
>JANZYY010000921.1 GCA_026419705.1 Fischerella sp. | reverse complement strand
CTTCAATGGCTTAAAGGTTGTTGTTGAAATTGTTTCAGCAGATATGGCTGAATTGCAAAAGCTTGGAGACTATTTAGCTAAAAAAAGAGCTTTGGGCTGTTTAATGGCTCCAGGTGAGGGCAAAGTTCTGGTTGTTGCTTTTGCCTTTGGGGATTATGATGCAAGAGAAATTATAAAGGAGGTTGGAAAATATGCGAAGGGAAGTGGTGGAGGAAGAAAAGAGCTCGCACAAGGAGCAATGGAGAAATTGCTCTCAAGAGATGAGCTTGCGAGCATCATCTTCAGCTATTTGTCGAGAAAAGGTTGAGTTTATTCCAATTCGCGGACTTCCTTTAATAAAGAAAGGAGACGACATAGCCAAGCTGATCGTGGAAAAAGCTGAGATCGAGGATGAGGACATAATCGTGATCTGTTCCACGATCGTTGCAAAGGCTGAAGGTAGAGTTAGAAAGCTCAGCGATTACAAGCCAAGTCCTTTGGCTTTTGAACTCAGCAGTAAAGTTGGAAAGCCACCGGAGTT
>JANZYY010000920.1 GCA_026419705.1 Fischerella sp. | reverse complement strand
GATGTGTATAAGAGACAGATTAAAACAACTGTGTATGGACGCATGAGTCGCTTCACTCTTGTTAGTAGTTAGTAGATAGTAGATATATAGTTGGTTTTTCCCACTAACCACTAACTACTAACTCTCTTGTTTAGTGACAACAGCTTCTACAGTTGCTTTTTGTTGTGTCACGTCCACAGAAGTGATTGCCCAACGCAACGGTTCTCCCTGTTTTTTTAGTTCTGTCTCAATTGTTTTTTGTAGTTCGGTGGGGGTTTCTTGGAGGTTAATTTCTGCAGTAATAAAATGAGTTGTCATTGGATTTTTTGTTTGTTGTTTGTTGATGGTTAGTTGTTAGTGGTTAGTATTATAGGATATATAACTAATAACCAATGTACAGACGTGCCATGGCACGTCTCTACTAACATTATTTTCCAAATTGTAGTTGATAAACAATCTCTTCTTTTTCTGTTTCAATTTTTAAATCAGAACGGGGATAGGCAACACACAGCAACACATAACCTTGTTTTTGCAGTTCCGGGC
>JANZYY010000919.1 GCA_026419705.1 Fischerella sp. | reverse complement strand
AAGGGGCAAAGGCTGTGATGCGCGATGCAGGAAAACAATCAGGACCCAAACTGTTGGAAAGCCTCATAGGACATTTTCCCGAGACTCTACCAAAGGAAGAAGCTCTTAGAAGGGCTTGTATAATATTGGAAAGCCTTGGCTTTGCAAAATCAATAAAAATAGAAGGTGACAAGGTTATGGTGGAAGAGGATATATTTACCGATGCCATACTGGGTGAAGACCTTCTTAACTCCCCCGTTGTCTATTTCTTTGCCGGTCTAATAGAGGGCTTTGTCTCCTTTATGAGTGACGGAAAGATAACATTGGTGCCAGAAGAAGTGCGAAGGGGTAAAATAGTCTATCAGTATAACTGATGGACATAGAGAGGTTTACGCTTAATCACCAGCTCTTTTACTTAATAAACCACAGAAGACATCCACTCCTTGACGTTTTTTATGCATACTTTCATCTTCTTGGGACTGTCTCTTATACACATCT
>JANZYY010000918.1 GCA_026419705.1 Fischerella sp. | reverse complement strand
AAACTTTTGAGCTTCCAAAGACAAGATATCTATTCAAACCCGCCCCTACTAACCAACAACCAACAACCAACAACCAATAACCAACAACTAACCACTAACTACCTGAATTGGGAGCCAAACGGTAAAAACTGAGCCAACACCGACAGTAGATTCTACTTCAATTCGACCCCGATGCAGTTCCACAAGTTGTTTAGTTAGCGCCAAACCCAGTCCAGTCCCTTCGTAACGGCGACGATAGGGTGTATCGAGTTGGTGAAATTTTTCAAAAAGTAATGGTAACTGCTCTGAGGGAATGCCAATACCAGTATCTTCGACTTGAAATACAGCTGTATCGTCTTCTACCCACAGCCGTAAAGTGACGTTACCACCTTCTGGTGTAAATTTTATCGCATTAGTTAGTAGATTCCATAGGATTTGTTCTACTCGTCTAACATCGGCACTAAAGCGATCGCGTTGTTGATCTATGAGCAAATCTAGCTTGAGATTGACTTGCTGATTTGTTGCTTTTTCTAGCAGCGATGTAACTGTT
>JANZYY010000917.1 GCA_026419705.1 Fischerella sp. | reverse complement strand
AGATGTGTATAAGAGACAGTCCCATCTCTTTAGCTATTTGTTTTGCCTCCTGCTCGTCTTTTAGAATACCATCACTACCTGGCACAGTAGGAAGCCCAGTCTTTTTGGCAATCTCCTTAGACCTTGCCTTGTCTCCCATAAGCTCTATAACCTTCCAGTGAGGACCGATAAAGTTTATGCCTTTCTCCTCGCAAAGTCTGGCAAAGTGTTCATTCTCCGCCAAAAAGCCGTATCCTGGATGTATGGCATCCGCACCCACTTCAAGGGCAAGGTCCACTATCCTTTCAGCATTTAGGTAGGTGTCAAGGGGGTTTACCCCTATCATGTAGGCTTCGTCCGCCATCTTTACGTGCCTTGCGGTAGACTCTATCTCGTTGTATATGGCTACGGTTCTTATACCAAGTTCCTTACAAGCCCTTATGATTCTGCAGGCTATCTCACCCCTGTTTGCTATAAGCACCTTTTTAAACATGCCTACCTCTGTCTCTTATACACATCT
>JANZYY010000916.1 GCA_026419705.1 Fischerella sp. | reverse complement strand
CCCTAAAGTATTCTGAAAAAATCATCCCACTATCTTTGCAGCATTAATTTAGTACTCTTAATAGTGATGAAGCTAACTTCAGCTATTGTTTCCTCTAACCTGGAAGTGATGCTAATTTAAAAAAATGATTGCGACAGATGGATTGACAGAACTCCAATAGAAAAAATCCAAAATGGTACGATAAGCACCCCCAAAGGGCGCTCGTCGCTATTCGTTATTTTTTGGGGGAGTAACAGTGGTATTTGACTTTTGATTGCGCTGTTCGCGTTTTTTGCGATCGGCTGAAAGCAAATCTGCCATTACCATCAGTGCTTGCGACATCTTATCTACGTTAGAAAGGTAAAGTTCCAAATCTTTATTGAGTCTGTCATCTGATAAGTGCAAGCCAGCAGCAATGGTTTTGAGTGCTTCAGTACGTTTTTTTTCGTCTTTGACGAATTCTGGATCTGACTGTTCTAACAAAGAGAATAAACCAATCGCAAACAAGCGGCTGTATTTAAAGTTGGGGTTGCTGGCGATCGCTTGTAGATGTGCTTGTAAGTC
>JANZYY010000915.1 GCA_026419705.1 Fischerella sp. | reverse complement strand
GTATTGAGTATTGAGTATTGAGTACAGAGTACAGAGTATTGAGTATTGAGTATTGAGTACAGAGTACAGAGTATTGAGTACAGAGTATTGAGTACTAACTACTCTGTACTAACTACTAACTACTAACTACTAACTACCAAAAAACTATGTTTATTAGTCAATTTTACGAGCAGTTGGGCAATTTGCTTTTTGGAGCGACTTTGAAGGCTTTTTTGCAAGCTAATAACTTACCCGAAATTGCCCATTTTGATTTGTACGAAAAACAGCCTTTTCGTGAAGCTACTGAAATCGCTTACAGCTTACCTGCTGTGTTTTTAGAGTCTAAACTACTCAATTCTGAAAGCATCGCAGGCGGTATTGAGGAAAAATATTTGCTTCGCCTGCACATTGAAAGCAAAAATTTTGGCTCTACAGCTTACCATAGCCACAATCGCACCGAAAGCCTGACACATCTAAAACTTACAGAAGCCTTGAAATTATTTTTACAAAAAGAGTTTCCGCAATTCAAGGTCGCTTCGCTCTCGCTTGACCAAAGAGGTACAAATACCCC
>JANZYY010000914.1 GCA_026419705.1 Fischerella sp. | reverse complement strand
AAGTACGATCGCTCACTTTTGGTTTTGCAAATCGTCAAAGAAATCGATCCTACTATTCCCACTAAATCTGGTTTGATGTTGGGACTTGGAGAAACTGTTGAAGAAGTAATCGAAACAATGACAGATCTACGCAATGTGGGATGCGATCGCCTTACTATTGGTCAGTACATGCGTCCTTCTTTAGAACATTTACCAGTACAAAAATACTGGACTCCAGAAGAATTCGATCGCTTGGGTGCGATCGCAAGATCTTTGGGATTTAGACACGTCCGTTCAGGACCTCTGGTTCGTAGTTCCTACCATGCTGGAGAACAAGAGTAGGGGATTGTTAGTGGTTAGTGGTTAGTGGTTGGTTGTTTTTTGTTGTTTGTTGGTTATTTCCAATACCCAATTCCAGATCCCCAATCTCCCCTACTTGCTATCCAAAATCACGAAAATATTTTTAACGAATGTGGCGAATGGGGACATCTGTTTGGTATTTCTGAAGATGTCCTTAAGTTAGGAGTTCATCAAGATGGCTCAAGCAGATACTACAGCAGATAAACCCGTAGCTAAATCAACCACAGCTAAAC